>DASRNC010000054.1:0-2977 GCA_035647595.1 Bacillota bacterium
ATTTTAGCTTACTCTTAGCTTTAAAACGTCGTATCCCATTTTTGTAATAGCCTTTTCAATATCTTTATCTGTTACCTTACCTTCGTCAAAGTCTAGCTTGACCTTGCTTGAATTAAACATTACCTTTACGCTGTCTGGGACTACACCATCTAGTGATTTTACTGCGTTTTCAATCTTCTGTATGCATGATGGGCAACTTAGCGTCTCTAGTTGAATATTAGCTTTTTTCATAAGTCATCGCTCCCTTAAATTCTTTTATTTTTAGTACTCCTTGGGGTCTCTTTCTACCCTCCACCTATATATTACACCAAAAGCTTGGAGTTTAAATTGACCTGGGTCAAAATTCTAACTTTTTTAGTTTTGTTTGCTAGCCCTTTGCTTAAATCTGAGTAGTCTCATGCCGTTTATGATTACGACCAAGATACTCGCCTCATGTACCAGCATGCCAATTGACATGTTCATCCACTCGCTAAAGAATACAGCTGCAAGCAGTACTATTACAACTCCTACTGCTATAATAATGTTTTGCCGCATATTTCTTGCTGTAGCCTTTGTAAGGCCTAGCGCATGGGGTAGGCGGCTAAAGTCTGAGTTCATAAGGACTACATCTGAGGTCTCAATAGCTACGTCTGTTCCACTGCCCATGGCAATACCGATATCCGATAGGGCTAGGGAAGGACTATCATTTACTCCATCTCCAACAAATGCGACTATTTTTCTCTGGGCCTGGAGCTTTTCAATATAGGCTGACTTATCCTCAGGTAGCATGTTTCCGTGTGCCTCTGTCAAGCCAAGCTCGCTGGCCACCAGGTCAACCGTGCCCTGGTTGTCGCCTGAGAGTACTACTAGACTTTTTACGCCGAGTTTTTTGAGCCTGCCAAGATCATCTTTTACACCAGGACGAATCTGGTCACGGATTCCCATTAGGGCCCTAAGCTCACCGTCTATAGCTGTTAGGACAAGGGAGTTTCCTTTTTTCTCAAATAGGTCAATATCCTCTCGTGCCTTATCACTTAAGGCTACATCTTCCTTTTCCATTAGGGCTACGTTTCCTACTGCAACCCTGCTGCCATTTACATTTGCGACTATCCCGCCACCCCTTACAACGTCAGTGTCTTCAACATCGTATAGCCTTTTATCTCCGATATGGTCTACAATAGCCTTGGCCAATGGGTGGTCTGATTCTCTCTCAACACTTGCTAAATAGCTTAGGGTATCGTCAGTGTTTTCCGTATAGTATTGGGTATCGGCTACCTTGGGGTTGCCTACCGTCAACGTTCCGGTTTTATCAAATACAAGAACATCAACCCTACTAAAGTCATTTATGACCTCGCTACCCTTTAACAAGACGCCGTTTCTTGCACCATTTCCTATACCTGCAACATTGGATACGGGTACACCTATTACTAGGGCTCCCGGGCAGCCTAGGACCAGTATTGTTATTGCAAGCTCAATATTGTTTGAAACAAGCCATACAACAAAGGCAAGGAGGAGTACAAGGGGGGTATAGTACTTTGCAAACCTGTCTATAAAGCGCTCCGCCTCGGACTTTGAATCCTGAGCCTCTTCAACTAGCTCGATGATTTTACCAAAGGTAGTATCCTCTCCTACACGGTCGGCGACAAGCTGTAGGGTGCCGTTCTCTAGTATTGTACCGGCATATACTTGCGAATCCTTAACCTTGCCAACTGGTACAGCCTCACCGGTGATACTGGCCTCATTTATATGGCCTTCTCCAGATAGGACAGTCCCATCTACAGGTACCTTTGCCCCAGTCTTTACCAGTAGTATGTCCCCAATATCAACCTCATCTACCTCAACCTCTTCAAACTCTCCGTTTTCCATCTGCTTCAAGGCACTCTCAGGTGCCATCTCAGTTAGCTCCTTTATAGCAGACCTAGTTTTGTTAAGGGTTCTTTGCTCTAGGTAGGCGCCAAATAGGAATAGGAAGGTTACAATTGCTGCCTCCTCATAGTTTTTTATGATAAAGGCACCTACAACTGCTATGGTGACTAGTAGGTCAATACTGACTACCTTTACCCTTAGCGCCTGGTATGCTTGTATGGCAATTGGTGTGACACCTAATATTGATGCAATGATGAGGGCTATACTAAAAATATTTTCTTGGTCAAAGCCTAGCTTGCTAACAAAGGCAATAACTATTAGGATGGCACTTATTAGTGTTATTTGATTTTTTCTTCTAAATATAAATCTTTGCATGTCTTCATCCCCTTCCTGTATGCTTTTATTCCCTATATGCTTTATCTACCACAGCAAGCATATTGTAAACCGCTTCGTAGCTCTCACATACATCCCCTGGTACAGTGTAATTGTCTGTAACCTCACGAAGCCTTGTAAACACCTCGTCTAAATCAGGCTTTTCACTAGCTGTTTCCTTGGTTTTTTTAGTAATTTCCTTAAACAGATCATGGACCTTATGAAACTCCGGGTGACTTCCCCCGTGGACCCTTGCTACTATTGGTACATATTGTTCTAATGTAGGTAGGTTTTCCTTAATCGCTTGTTCAAAGTTTAGTTTTTTCATGTTTATCTCCTCTTTCATTATGTTTTTTCTTCGTTGACTCTATATTACTAGGTTAACCAATAAAAGAAATTGACCCAGGTCAAAATTTTAGATTATTTTTAAGGTTTTTAAAGGGAAATAAAAAAAAGCCCTCACTAGGGCTATAAATTAAAATTCTACCTATTATAAATATTTACAAAAACATGTTAAGTAATTATCCCCAGGAATACAAGGAGATAGTATATAAAGCTGACCCTACATAAAGAGTAATAAAGCTCCCAATCAAGTATACATTCCTCACACTTGATCAATCCCATTTTTATCCCCCTCTTACTCACTTATACTTTCCCGGTAAATTATATCACATGGTATGGCGAATACCAAATGGATGGCCCTGGAGATGATAGCAAACCTAACACAGGGGGTTCTGTATGACTATTGTTGGTACAATAC
>DASRNC010000055.1:0-16421 GCA_035647595.1 Bacillota bacterium
ATTACATATAGGACACGTCTTTACATCGCTAGCTTTCTTGGCACCTGACCCCTTGCATTCAGAACAGTTTTCCATCCTGACCACTTCTATTTCTTTTTTGATGCCAAAGGCAGCCTCTTCAAAGGTAATATTTAAGTCATACCTCAAATCCGAGCCTGCAACTGGACCCTGCCTACGGCCTGATCTACCGCCTCCACCGAAGCCACCGCCAAAAAACATGTCAAATATATCTCCAAAACCACCGCCAAAATCAAAGCCTTCAAAGCCTTGACCCGTGGGGCCCTCATGTCCAAATTGATCGTATTGTGCTCTAGCCTGGGCATTGCTTAAAACCTGATAAGCTTCATTTGCTTCTTTAAATGCAGCTTCAGCTTCTTCATTATCAGGATTGACATCGGGGTGATACTTTTTAGCCAGCCCTCTATAGGCCTTTTTAATATCATCATCAGAAGCATCCCTTCCAACACCAAGCACTTCGTAATAGTCCTTTTTTGCCAAACACTTCACCGCCTTGCATAGTAAAAAACTTAGGTATTATCTTTGAAAAAGCCAAAGCTTTTGGCCTTGGCTTTCTCATTATATACTATTTATTCTTCATCGTCTACAACTTCGTAGTCAGCGTCTACCACATTGTCATCCTCGCCACTACCGTCGCCTTGGCCATCTTGTGCGCTAGGATCTGCCCCCTGCTGTTG
The DNA here is from genome assembly GCA_035647595.1 of Bacillota bacterium. Classification (GTDB taxonomy): domain Bacteria; phylum Bacillota; class Clostridia; order Caldicoprobacterales; family DTU083; genus UBA3906. Next base: position 696 of record DASRNC010000055.1, read on the forward strand.
GGCCTGTTCTTGATAGATTTTGCCGAATATCTCGTAGGATACTTCGGTCAGCTTTTCTGTGGTTGCCTTTATTTGCCCTGTGTCATCTCCTTCAAGGGCCTTCTTTGTCGCTTCTAGCTCAGCCTCTATCTTGGATTTGTCCTCAGAAGTCAGCTTATCCTCCATCTCTTTTACGGATTTCTCAGTACTATAGACGAGGGAATCAGCCTGGTTTCTTGCCTCTACCCCTTCTTTATGTTTCTGGTCCTCTTCTGCATATCTCTCTGCTTCCTTGACTGCATTGTCTATCTCATCATCAGAAAGGTTAGTGGAGGCGGTTATTGTTACCTTTTGTTCATTGCCTGTGCCTAGGTCCTTGGCGGAAACATTTACAATACCATTGGCATCTATATCAAATGTAACCTCTATTTGTGGCATTCCACGAGGGGCGGATGGTATGCCTGATAGGACAAACCTTCCTATACTTTTATTGTATGAGGCCATATCCCGCTCACCCTGGAGTACATTTATCTCTACGCTTGTCTGCCCATCAGCTGCTGTAGAGAAAGTCTGACTCTTTTTGGCAGGTATGGTAGTGTTTCTTTCTATTAGCTTGGTAAATACCCCGCCCAGGGTCTCAATACCGAGGGATAATGGGGTTACGTCAAGCAGGAGTACATCCTTGACATCTCCGCCCAATACACCTGCTTGGATAGCTGCACCAATAGCTACACACTCATCAGGGTTAATTCCCTTGTGTGGATCCTGGCTGGTTTCTTTCTTGACAGCTGCCTGGACTGCAGGTATGCGGATGGAGCCACCTACAAGGATAACCTTGTCAATATCACTGGCGCTTAATCCTGCATCCTTCATGGCACTTCTCAATGGACTCATTGTCTTTTCAACTAGGTCTGATGTCAGTTCATCAAACTTTGCCCTTGTAAGTGAAATATCAAGATGCTTTGGTCCCTCCGCGTCTGCTGTTATAAAGGGGAGATTGATGTTTGTAGTAAGGGCTGACGAGAGTTCAATCTTGGCTTTCTCAGCCGCTTCTTTCAAGCGTTGCTTGGCTATTTTATCCTTTAATAGGTCTATGCCATTTTCCTTGTTAAACTCTCCTGCCAGGTAGTTCATTATTTTTTCGTCAAAATCATCGCCACCAAGACGGTTGTTGCCCTTTGTAGCTAGTACCTCAAATACTCCGTCTCCAATCTCTAATATGGAAACGTCAAAGGTACCACCACCCAAGTCATAGACTAAAATCTTGTGGCTATCTTCCTTGTCAAGACCATAGGCCAATGATGCGGCTGTAGGCTCATTGATTATCCTCAATACCTCTAAACCTGCTATCTGGCCAGCATCCTTAGTCGCCTGGCGCTGGCTGTCACTAAAGTAAGCAGGGACAGTAATAACTGCCTTTGTGACAGTCTCACCAAGGTAGGCCTCTGCATCCTGCCTTAGCTTTGCCAGCAGCATGGCAGAAATCTCCTGGGGGGTATAGGACTTGTCATCTATATTAACCTTGAAGTTGGAGCCCATTTCCCTCTTTATCGACATTATAGTCCGTTCTGGATTTGTAATAGCCTGACGTTTTGCGATCTCGCCGACTAATCTTTCCCCATCCTTGTTGAATGCGATAACTGAAGATGTAGTCCTAGCTCCCTCAGCATTGGTGATAACCGTCGGCTCACCGCCCTCCATCACAGCTACACAAGAATTTGTTGTGCCCAAATCAATTCCAATTATTTTTCCCATAAAAAAATCCTCCTATTCCATATATGTGGTTCATTTTTATAATTTTAACATAGTTGTTCTTGTAATTACATTTTTTATGTTACTACATTAACCATGCTATATCTAATTACCCTATCCTTTGTACGATATCCCTTTTGGAGTACATCCACCACTGTATTTGGCTCCTGATCCTCCTGTGCTCCTGATTGCATAACAGCTTCATGCAAGTCGGGATCAAAGGGCTGACCCAGGGCCTCTATTTCTTCTACACCAAGCTGTTCTAGGCAGTCTATAAATTGCTTATGTATCATTTCTACCCCCTTGAGCATGGATTCCTGGGCATTTGCCTCCTTAAAGGAAAGAATCGCCCGGTCTAGGTTGTCCAGGACAGGTAAAAAGGTGTTTAGTATTTCGCAGGATGCCTCTGAGTATGTATCTGCGACTAGGTTTTTGTTACGCTTTTTGTAGTTTTCAAAGTCTGCCTGCAATCGCTGGGCCATTGATAAGTACTCATCCTGCTTAACTATTGCTTGGGCTAAGTCTTCTTTTAGGCCGATTATCTCCTCTTCATATTCAGATTGCTCTCCTAAATCATCTTCTCTGCAGCAGCAATCACCGTTAGGGGGCTGGCTACTCTTTCCTTCATTATCTTGGCTATCCTTTACTTCATCATTTTCTTCCATAAACTCTTCGTTTACTATGGACTGGCTCTTCTTGTCCTTCCTTTTCTTCATTCCCTCACCTACTCTTTATATGTTTATATATAAAATCAATGTTTAGAGCTCACTTGCCATACAGGCTTGTTAAATACTGGCTCAATGCCTTGGCCATATAATCCATTGTTGACATAGTCCTTGAATACTCCATCCTGGTTGGCCCTATAATGCCAATAGAGCCCAACACCCTATCACCTATTTTATAGGTGGCGGAAACTATACTGCAATCCCGTAGCTCCTCAAAGGGATTCTCTTTGCCGATTGATACGGTGACTCCATCAGCTTCGGCGCTGGTTAGCATTGCGTATAGTAAATCCTTTTCTTCTAACAAGCTAAGGAAGGTTTTTGCCCGTATAAGGTCCTGATACTCTGGAAAGTTGAATATCTTAGTTGTCCCTTCAAGATAAACTTTTTTTTGGTCAGACCTTGTTAAGTTTTCTGTAAGGGCACCTATCAATGCGTCGAATATATTGCCGTTTCTGATAATTTCACTGCGGACCTCTTTGAGGTCGTCAACATCTATTTCGTCAAAGGTCTTGCCACTATAGAGTTCATTTAAGATATTGGATATCCTATGCAAATAATCGCTGTCTATTCCCTCCGGTATAGCAATTAGTGTATCCTTGAGCAAGCCTGAGCTCGTAGAAATAACTAACAAGGCCAGTTGCCTGTCGACATGCACTAATTGAATATGCTTGATGACTGTACTATTTAGCTGGGGAGCAATGACCATGGAAGTATATTTTGTTATCTCCGACAGGATTTTAGCTGTATGGTATATAACCTGTCCAACCTGGCTCAGCTGGGTCTCGTAGACCCCTTTAAAGTCCTGGGCTTCATGTGTTTTTAAGGTCCTATTCTCCATGAGCTTGTCGACATAGAGCCTATATGCCTTGTCTGATGGTATTCTGCCTGAAGAAGTATGGAGCTGGTCTAAATAGCCCATTTCCTCCAAATCAGACATCTCATTGCGGATTGTAGCTGAACTAATACCTAAATCATATTTTTTTGCTATAGTTCTAGAACCAACAGGTTCTGCAGTAAAAATAAAATCATCAATAACCGCCTGTAGGACTTGAGCCTTTCTATCATCCAACTGCAAAACTAATCACCTCCAGCTGTTAGCACTCTAAGCCGATGAGTGCTAAACTATTATTAAGTTATCATTATACCCGTAATTTGTCAATGCCTTTTTTCAAGTATTTATTTCATTGGTCAAGGAAAGTCAGTGCGATGGTGTTTTGGAAGTCCATGCCTAGTGCTGTCGGCCTTATGGCCTTGTCATCCACCCTTATTAATCCCTGTGCCTCCAGGCTCTCCAATTGAGCGCTATAGCCTTTCTCTATAGGAAAACCGAACCTATTAAAAAACTCCTCCTTGTATATACCCTCATTAAGCCTAAAGCCAAGCATCAAGGTCTCAAATACCTCCTGGTCTTGGTCTATTTCTTCTGTGTATACAAGGACAGATCCCTCTCCTACATTGTCTATATATGTCTTTATGTCATGAGTATTAGCCCTGCGTACACCCTTTAAGTAGCTATGGGCCGCGCTCCCAATACCTAAGTACTCACCATTCTTCCAATAGTTTAGGTTGTGTTTACTCTCACAGCCGATTTTTGAAAAATTGGATATCTCGTATTGGCTTAGCCCCAGTTGGTCCAGCATTTCTATCCCCCTATGATAAAGCCTGCGTTCATCACTATCGTCCATTTCTATAATATCCCCCCTACTTTTCAGCTTGGCCAGGCGAGTTCCTTCTTCTATTATAAGACTATAGGCAGATAGGTGAGACACTCCTGATGATACTGCACCCTCAAGAGTAGCCAGCCACTGGTCAAGTGTTTGGTTGGGGATACCGAATATGACGTCAGCGCTAATATTTTCAAAGCCAGCCTCCTTCGCCCATTTAACAGAATCAAGGAAATGTTGCCTGGTGTGGCCCCTGCCCAGCAGTTCCAAATGTTGGTCCTGCCAGGCCTGTAAACCTATGCTCAGCCTATTGTAACCACTATCCCTAAGTAAACCTAGCTTGTTTTGATCAACACTTTCCGGATTGCACTCCACTGTAATCTCTGCATCATCATTCAGAAGAAAGGTTTCCATACACCTCTCCAGTACTTTAGCCAATTGTTGGCCATTAAAAAGGGTGGGGGTACCCCCACCTAAATATATGGTGCTTATACGATACTTTTCGCCATGGGTTTTGTAGGAATCTATATGGCCCAGTAATGCTTGCAGGTATGGACCCATTAATTCTTCCCTGCCCGCATATGATGGGAAGTCACAGTAATGGCATTTACTCCTGCAAAAAGGAAGGTGAATATACAGTCCCCTATCCATTATTTCTCTTGCCTTCATTGAAAAACTCTCCCTGCTAGTCTAGCTTTAGCACCGCCATGAATGCCTCCTGTGGTACCTCTACAGCACCAACCTGGCGCATGCGCTTCTTTCCTTCCTTTTGTTTTTCCAATAACTTTTTCTTGCGCGAAATATCTCCGCCATAGCATTTTGCTAAAACATCCTTGCGGAGCGCTTTGACAGTCTCTCTGGCAATTATCCTATTGCCAACTGATGCTTGGATGGGTATCTCAAACATCTGCCTAGGAATAATGTCCTTGAGCTTTTCCGCAATGCTACGCCCCCTATTGTAAGCACTATCCTTGTGAACAATCAGGGTAAGGGCGTCTACAACCTCGCCATTTAAAAGAATATCTAGCCTTACAAGGTCTGCTCTTTGATAGCCGACTAACTCGTAGTCAAAGGAGGCATAGCCTCTGGTTCTTGATTTCAAGGCATCAAAGAAATCATATATAATCTCGTTTAAAGGGAGCTCATATGTCAAGAGCACCCTGGTTTCCTCTAGGTACTCCATGTCCTTGTATAGGCCGCGTCTTTCCTGGCATAGCTCCATTATTGCACCCACATACTCTGAAGGCGCCATAACCTGTGCCTTAACCATGGGTTCCTGCATTTCCTCAATCTCATCAACTGCTGGTAAATTGGTGGGATTTGTAACCTCAATCATTTGCCCACTTGTCTTTTTTACCTTGTAGATAACACTAGGAGCTGTAGTAACAATATCCAGATCATACTCTCTCTCTATCCTCTCCTGTACAATCTCCATATGTAATAGGCCTAAGAATCCGCATCGGAAACCAAAGCCCAGAGCTATGGATGTCTCTGCTTCAAATAATAATGAGCCATCATTTATCTGTAGCTTTTCAAGTGATTCTCTTAAATCATTGTAATTGGCTCCATCTGCTGGATATATTCCACAATAGACCATTGAATTTACTTTTCTATAGCCCTCAAGAGGCTTGTCCGTCGGATTGAGGGCACTTGTTATTGTGTCGCCTACCCTGGCGTCTTGCACGTTTTTGATACTTGCTGCTATATAGCCCACATCACCTGCAGTGAGCTCCTCTGAAGGGGTTAAGTGGGGGCTGAAGGTGCCCACATCTGTAACCTCAAACTCCTTGTCAGTAGCCATCATACGTATCATATCGCCTGGCCTTACCCTACCTTCCATAAGCCTGGTATATGCGATAACCCCGCGATAATTGTCATAATGTGAGTCAAAGATCAATGCTTTTAAGGGTGCTTGTCCATCTCCACTTGGCGGTGGTATTTTATCTACTATGCTTTTTAATACCTCTTCAATACCTATTCCACTCTTTGCAGAGACCATAGGGACGCCTTCAACATCAAGACCAATTATTTCCTCTATCTCACGCTTTACAAGGTCTGGCTGAGCGCTATCCAAATCAATCTTATTTATAATAGGTATAAGCTCCAGATCATGCTCCATGGCTAAATACACATTAGCTAGTGTCTGTGCCTCAATACCTTGAGAGGCATCTACAACGAGAAGGGCACCCTCACAGGCAGCAAGACTCCGTGATACCTCATAGGTAAAGTCTACATGTCCTGGCGTATCAATCAGATTAAAGGTGTATTCCTCTCCCTGCTCATCCTTGTAGGATAGACGAACTGCAGCAGCTTTGATGGTAATACCTCTTTCCTTCTCAAGGTCCATAGTGTCTAAGAGCTGGTTTTCCATTTCCCGCTGGGTGATAGCCCCTGTCTTTTCCATTATACGATCAGCAAGTGTAGATTTTCCGTGATCAATGTGTGCTATTATGCAAAAATTTCTTGTTTTATCCTGTTGTTTACCGGGCATGAAGTGACATTGCCTCCTTGCAATTATGCGTTTTAGTCATACTCATTAATATAGTATACCATACCTATAATAAAGAATTGCTGAATAAAAAGCAATAAGTATCTGCCTGTCTATGCCCAGATAAGGCTTTAGTGAGGTCTTATGTGTTGAATATGCTGCTTGTGAGAACCGCCTGACTTTCTATAGTCTTCATCTTGGTAAGTATCATTAGCTGATGTATTGTCCCCATCTGAATTATTTGAGTTTTCAATATCCGCCTTTTTTCCAGAAGCTTGTCCTAATTCTTTTAAAGAAAAGATACCTTTCTTGGCCGGAAGTCCTATGGTTTCTCTCATGATTTCATCCACTGTATATATACCTCCTAAAAACACAAGCAAGCATGCAAGTAATGAGAGGACGACTACCCTTCTCTTTTTCTTCCTTCTAATTCTTCTTTCCCTTCTAGTCAATCACTTCGCCTCATTCGATTATGTCATGGAGGGCTTGTGCCAAATATTTAGTGGCCCTCTCAGCCTCTTTTTGTGTAGTGTAGGTGCTACCCACCTCTATTAAAATAGCCTTAGTTGACATGTGCTGGTTAAACCTGCCGCTTTTATAGTAGACATCCTTGGCTAGGCCTGGATACATTTCATTGAGCTTGTTCGTTAGTTTTATAGCAAGTTTTGCATTTTCTTGCCAATCTGGTTTTTCATTAAAGCCCCCCATTACTCCTTCGCCTGTACCTATCACAACAAAGAGCTTTGCTACTCGGTCGCCATTGATTACTACCACTTCATCGCTAGAACTTCTTTTTGAACTTTCGCCATAGCTATTCCTATGTATATCAATAAACATCTGTAGGGACTCATGCTCATTTATACGTGTCTTTAAGGTTTGTAGAGATTTTGAATACGAACCATTATAGTCATTGCCCTCATGGTCTGTAGTATCATGTATAACAGGTATACCCATGGATGTAAGGTGGCCTGCAAAGACCCTTCCCACATCGATAACAGTATGGTTAAAGTCATTTGAGCGGAAGGCCTCCCTAGCTGCCTCTGCATAAGGATTGTCAGGGTCCTGCTTGTATGATTCTCTGGAATGGGTGTGATAAATTAGGACCTGTGCCCCCTCCCCTGTAAGGTCAATGGGCTTGTCATCAGGTTCTAATCCTTCTATTATTATTTTAATTTCGTCAGATACATCACCATAGCTGCTCTCATCGTTGTCATAACCGTCTACAAGACTGCGGTCGGGTAGTCGGCCTGATACATGAATAGCCCCACTCCTAGCTGTATCATTGTTACTTAAATATGGCATTTGATAGCCTACTATATTTTTAGGATCCCCCATATCGGGGAATAGCAAATTCCAAAGGGAGGACACAAGGCTAAATCCCCCTCCTTCATTTTTCGCTATATTCATTGGCATGCTCCTAGCCAAGATGGCTTTATAAAAAGGATTTAAAGTATCATCCCCTGTCTCCGCATCCTGGTCTTTATCAATAGGCGGGCTGGACCTTACTGGCTTTATAAAAATAAGCCTGATACTTAAAAAGAGTATGGCTATTGTCAATATACTGACTATTACAAGAAAGCCCTGGTTTGATGAATTGCTTGTTCTCACCCGGTTTCGCATATATTTCATTCCCCCTGCTACTATAAGTGCTCCTCTTAAATATCATATTCGCAGCTCAAGTATACTATGATATATATCTCATTGGGCCAGACTCAAGTTTAATATTCACCCTGATAATGTCAGTCAAATCAATGCAGAAACCTCTTAATCTCTCCAAGGCTAATCCCACGGTGGACAGCAAGATTTATGCCATTGGCTATCATTCCACACACATCATCGATGAGTACATCAACTTCCTTGGGTGTTACAACCAAGTCTCCTAGACCCTCAGCCAAAACAGCATCGATAGCCTTGTCTACATGCTCCTGGTCCATGCTGCTTATAAGCTTTTCTGCTTGACTACCTGGTTCAATGTCTTGCCTTAGTTGGTCTAGCACCATTTCTATAGCGTCCCTGCCAATGGTATAGGCATAGACTACTGTAGGTATACCTATTGCAAGGGTTGGTACACCTAGGGTCTCCTTGCTTATTCCCATTCTTTTATTGCCGATACCGGATCCCGGATTTATACCTGTGTCAGCTATTTGAATCGTGCTACCTATCCGCTCTGTTTTGCGAGATGCCAATGCATCAACAGCTATAACCAGGTCAGGCTTTATCTTTTCTACAAGCCCATGAATTACCTCTCCAGTTTCGACTCCAGTAATGCCTAGTACACCTGGGCTGACAGCGCTTACCGGTCGCATGCGCTCATCAACCTGATCGGGCACAAATTCAAATATATGACGGGTAACCATAAGCCTTTCAACAACCTTAGGCCCAACAGCATCTGGTGTTATATTCCAATTGCCAAGACCTACTATTAAAACTGTACTTTTTTCGTCGAGCTTTATTAGCCTTTCAATCTCTTCAGCCAGCTGCTTACTTACCCTTTCCTCATATTCTGGATCCCTATCCTTTATGCCCGGTATCTCAAGAGTAATATAATTACCTATGGGCTTGCCTATGCGCGCTTCCCCAGTAGGGGAGGTTATCTCTACTCTTGTTATGTTAATGTTTTTGAGGCGTACATTATCGACTAGTACTCCTGGTATCTCCTGTTGGCTGCCTTGTTGAGCCATTTCTCTTGATTCCATGGCCAAGTCTGTTCTGATAGTCCTAGTAATCTTCATTTTAACTTGAATACCTTCCTTTCGCTTTCCATTTTACTTCATTTATTTATAGTAACCCCTATTTATTGTTTTATTCTTTCCTATTTACCTTGCCATTCTAGAGTTTCCATGATAAAATATAAAACGTTGATTTTTATCGAGGAGGTGAAGAATTTGCCAAATATTAAGTCCGCAATAAAAAGAGTAAAAGTTACACAAACAAAAACTCTTAAGAATAAAGTTGTAAAATCCAGTTTGAAGACTATTACAAATAAATTTGATAATGCACTAATCGACAATGAAGTAGAAGTAGCAAAGAAATTGTATCCAGAGCTTGTCAAGAAAATTGACCAAGCGACTGCAAAGGGCGCAATCCATAAAAATGCAGCCAACCGGAGAAAGGCAAAATTGGCTCTTCGATTAAACGCAGCCGGACAGCAATAGGCTGGTATACACGAATTGAATCTGCAAAAGGTGCAAATAACAAGAGCTTCCTAAAATAAATGGAAGCTCCTTTTATATGAAATTATTTCCTGACAAACATGCGATTAAGTCAACTACAAAGCTTTATAATAAACAACTCTAAACCCAGGCGGTCACCGATCCTGCCTTTTTTTATATTGTGGTCCAGCTCCGCGCAACCTCTCAAGGCTAAACTTAATTGGTTATTGGTAAACTTGTGTGCCTGTGCTGTGCTTTTTTTGACCACAAAGGGGTGGACCCTTTTCCTATCGATAATCGAAAGCCTATCTACTATATAGCTTGCGGTAAGCCCCTTGCTCGTGTATTCCTTGCACATTAGCATGTTCCTTAGTTGCTTTGATAGAAGCGCGATAATGCCCATTATATTCTGACCGTTTTCTAATAATACGTCTAGAAGCATTAGTGCTTGTTCATTCTTGCGACCAGCTATTGAGTCCATAAGCTCAAAAACCGTATATTCCGGCTCAGGCGTAACCATTTTATTTATAATCTCCTTTGTGATAACCGGATTTTCCGCTGTATAGGCGACTAGCTTTTTAATCTCATTACTTATACGCTCAAGAACATTGCCTGCCCTGTCTAAAAATAAGTCTAAGTCCTGCGGCGATATTTGCCTCTTACTCCTTCTAAACTCTCTAGAAGTCCATATTTTAAGGTCTTTCCTGGCCAATAGGGGGAATTCAACTGCCCGGCCATGCTTGTTAATGGCCTTATACAGGGCCCTCTTCCTGTCTATCTTGCCATTGCTATAAAAGAGGAGGCAGGTACTGGCAGGCACCCTTTGCATATAGGTTTTTAACTGATCGTGGTCCCCTGATTTCCGTGATGTTAATCCTGGATGGTCTTTGACCACTACAAGTCTTCTTTCAGACATAAAGGGCAGGGTCTCGCTGGCATTTATAATGTCATTATCAATAATATTAGCCCCGTCTATCATCTGGTAATTCAGGTCTCCTAGTTCTGTATCAAGTAACTTTTCCCTCATTTTAGAGAATGCTTCTGATTTGACATGCTCTTCAGGCCCATAAAAAAGATAAAGGGAACCTAGGCTGTTTTTCTTTATTTCATCGAAAACTTCCATATAGGTCATAGGTCACACTCCCCTCTTTACTTTTATGGTAAACCAATGCTTGGCTGCCTTAAGCTCTAGTCTAGGTTGTTGGCTCCAGACCTGTTTCGGTAATCAAGTAACTTAGCAAGTCTTGTGATGATGCACCATTAAATGCTCGTACGAGCAGGTCTGATAGGAGGTAAAGTCCTTTTTCAGGATTTGGGCCTATCTTTAATGGTATGCCAGAGTCCACCATCTCTGGCAAGACTTGAGATATACTAGTGGCCTTTTGCCAAGCCCCACTATTGTATAAAGCGACCTTAGCGGGCATTTGCCCGTTTTCTACCGCCATCCGCTCTTGGTTATTGTTACCCATTAGAAAGCCAATAATTGCCTGGGCCATATCCCCCTGTTGTGTTTGACTGCTAAGGGCCATAACCCACCCACTCATAAGTCCTTGTGCCTCATAGCTACTAGACCCCATAGGCACAGGGGCGTTGTCCGCCCTGCCTGCAAGCGGTGAGTCCTCCCTATTTAAAAGTCTGGCTGCATAGGACCAATTTATCATATAGCTAGCATCACCGGACTCAAATACTTGTCTGCAGTCCTCAATGCTCATATCAAGCACATTCCTGGTCAAGACTTCCCCCTCTAACATCCTAATTAATTGATCAAAGGCTGACCTTAGATTAGGTGCATCGAAGACAATTTCACTTTGAGAAAAGTCAGGCAGTGCATTGTGGGATATTAATAAACTTGCCATGAAGGAGGCTCTCGCTTCAACATCGGATGCAGGAAATATTAAGCCATGAGACAAATCAAAACCCTCCATAGTATCCTCTGCCATCCTAACAAGCTCGCTCCAGGTGTTTGGCGGAGATGCTACAAGGTCAGTCCTATAATACAAAAGGGGCATGTCCTGCCACAGTGGTACCCCATATTTGCTTTCATTCCATGTTACAGCCTCTGCCATTCCTGGGAAATAGTATTTTTCTACCTCTATATTACGCCCATCGTCTAAACTTTGGATAAAACCCTTGCTGGCTAGCTCAGTCAGCCATGTATCATGTAGTATCATGATATCTGGTGGTCTCTGATTGGCAGCTATAGCAGCTGTATATCCCTCAAAATATCCATCCTTGTCCCCTGGTAGCTCCATAGCGTTTATAGTGACATCTCCACGTAGGTCTTCAAACTCCGACATCAACCTTTGTATGCCACCACTCCCATCCCTGGGGTATACGAGGTTTATCTTAGATTTTATAATAATCTCACTAGCCTTGTCATCACTGTCGCATCCTGAAAACATTAATACGAACATGACTATGATTAAGACCGCTATTGTCATTCGAATTCTTGTTTTTCTCACCCAAATTACCCCTTCTAGGTAAAACTATATTATAAACCCGTGGATCCAAATCCACCTTGGTCTCTTTGACTATCGGACAAACAACTGTGTTCTTCTATCTTTACCCTTAGCACCTTTTGGATAACTAGCTGGGCGATTTTCATGCCTGCCTTTACATGGAATACCCCTTTTCCATGATTGATTATGATAACGCCTAGCTCGCCCCTATATCCTTCATCAATAGTACCTGGTGAGTTTAAAACTGTGATCTGATACTTCAAGGCTAGGCCACTCCTAGGTCGCACCTGCCCCTCCGTCCCCTTTGGTAGCTCCATTGCTATGCCAGTGGGTACAAGCTTGGCTTCGCCGGGCTCTATCGAAAGATCAGAAGCAGAAAATAAATCCATCCCTGCATCTCCCAGATGAGCATATTTAGGTGGGATCGCATTTTCATGTAGTTTTTTTATCTTTAATTCCATTTGTTTTTCTCCCTTTACATAAGTCCCATGTATATAATTTATCATCTCTAGTATGTGAAAACAAGACTAGAAAAAAACATCTAACTATGCTTAGGTCCACCAGTTAATATCATATTTATTAAGCTATTTTATAGCTGGTAAGAATGATTAAATTGGAGTGCTCTTCCTATGCTTTTTCTTCTTTTTATAAAAATGACAATGAATACTATAGCTGACAAGGCTAGGGACAACACCATTATCAAAATGCTTACAAGTATTGTCTTAATTAATTTTGAAGAAAAGCCCTTTACTACGACTAATACTGCCGTCTCCCCTTGGTCAGATGGATACCTGGTCTTTAACTCATATTGTCCTGCCATATCTATTGAAAACTCTAACAAGCTTTTGCCCTTATAATTATTAAATGAGTAGTTAGAATTGAGCTGAGCACTATGGAGCTCTATTTCCTTGTTTGATTCCACATGCCTCAGGCTAGCCTCTAAGCCATTTATGCTATCGGTGTAAATTACCCTACCTTCTATAAGGCTTTGATACTCAAAAAATACGGTGTAGTTTCCTGGTTCATCTAGGTTTATAATACTGCTACCAGGGACCTCAAGCTTCTCATCAAGCATATCCCCAATCTCTTTTAGTCCACCTATTAGTCTGTTAAGGAATAGGACTACCCCAAATACAAAAATGAGTACAGCCACTAAATAAAACAGCTTACTAGGCCTTATCTCGCTTTTATCCACTTTATATGCCCCCTCTTCTCTTTTTATATAACCCCTTAATCGGAATAACCCCTTAATCGGAGCCTTGCTCCCCCTTCGCCTTGTCCATACTATCTACTATCCTAGAGGCCTTTGCCACATTCTCAGTTTCACCAATGACTTCCTTACCCTTAATGTAGTCTCCCTCTGGAGAAAACAAGATGAATATGGCCAAAACTATTGCACCTACAGTGATATATGAATCTGCTACATTAAATACAGCAAAGTTTATAAGACGGAAGTCAAACATATCCCTCACGTAACCAAAAACAAGCTGGTCTATTAGGTTGCCAAGGGCCCCCGCCAATATTCCGACAACGCATAGGCGTATTACTAAGTGCCACTTGTTGTTGTACTTGATTAGGAAAAACAATGTCACCAAGCCTGCTATTATCCGAGCACTAATTAAAAACCAAAAGCTATTGGAAAACATGCCAAATGCAGCGCCAGTGTTGCGAACACTTGTAAGATGAAAGACTCCTTCCCAAATAGGATATGTCTTGCCTACAGGCATTAGGTGGATATCTACCAGCATTTTTACAGCTTGATCAACCGCTATCAATATAGCTACAAGAGTGAGTGTGTAAACTAAGCCTTTAATTCTTTTTTTGTCCATCATTTCCTCCGGAATAAACTGGTTAAATTTAGTCACTAGTATAACATAATATTGCATATAAAGCACATGATAAAGGCGCACGAGTTTTAGTCTAGCCTCTTTATCCTAAATCTCTTTATCTTAATAGAGGCTACTAGCCCGAACGCCCTTTGCTTATGGTTTGATTATTCTTTATATACTATACTTTCTCTACAATAGAGCCCGCTTTTCGAGCTCGTAGCAGGCATGTAATTAGTAGTTCTCTGCCCTAACTTCGAAGAAGCTTTGTTCATATTTACATACAGGACATACCTTAAGAGCTTTTTTGCCCATAACTAGATGACCACAATTTCTGCATTCCCACATCGTTTCTTCCGATTTTTCAAATACCTTTTGCATTTCTACATTTTTAAGAAGTGTACGATATCTTTCCTCATGTGCCTTCTCTATCTCTCCTACCATCCTAAACTGAGCAGCTAATGCAGTAAAGCCTTCCTCCTCTGCATCCTTGGCAAAGCGAGCATACATATCAGTCCACTCATAGTTTTCACCTTCAGCAGCGCTTAGTAGATTTGATGCTGTATCTCCAAGCTCTCCTAACGCTTTAAACCAAAGCTTGGCGTGCTCTAGTTCATTGTGGGCAGTTGCTTCAAAAATCGCAGCAATTTGCTCATAGCCTTCTTCTCTAGCAATATTTGCAAAATATGTGTATTTGCTTCTTGCCTGCGTCTCTCCTGCAAAAGCCTCCATTAGATTTTTTTCTGTTTTTGTACCTTTAATACCCATAGTGCCATCTCCTTTCATTTCATCTTCATTTTCTTCTAAACTAACTAACAGCTTCTTTACAGTATCCGCCGGGAAGTCATCGGGCTGTTTCTTGTCTAGTAACGACTGTAAAAATTTCTTGGCATTATCACTTTGAGGAAGCATATACCCTGCTTCTCGTATGATATCCTCCGCCATGATATGGTTGGATTTTTCTATAGCCTTAGCTAGCTTGCCAGGTAGCCCAGCTGCTATATTCTCCTGCTCTGTTTTGCTACTTAAAAGTTCCTTTAAGGCACCCTTTACGGCATCGGTTTTTAGCTGTTGAGCTGGGTACACCTTGGGTACCATCGATATAGCTCCGGATGGGCAGGCATCTGCGCAATCGCCGCAACCAATACATGTTTCAAGGTCAATGATACTATTTTCTGTGTCTGATGCCCCTGTAGGACAAACGTATAGGCACAAGCAGTCCTTTGTGCATAAGCGTATATTTCTTACTGCATACTTGTTAGACATTGGCGCTACCTCCCTTCACTTCTTCAAATTTCCAGTTTGGTACCTTGCATACAGGACAAACCTCTGGCAGGTCATCTCCTATGTAAATAAAGCCACAAATAGTACACACATAGACACCAGTATCGTCTAGCATGTCACTCCCTTGCTTTTCATAACGATTAAGTAAAGATTTTAATATCCTTGTGACCTTACCACTCCAGGTCAAAGCGCGAAGTGCTCCCCGGTCCCTGTCTGCCTCTGCAAGGGCGTTTGCATTTGGAAACTCTTCCTCTAAGTCCTTGTTAATTAGTGCTGCCAACTTTTCAAAGCTTGGGTCTACAGCTGGTGCTGCTGCGGCCTTGTAATACTCAGCTAGTTCGGTAAATAAAGCTGCCTCTTTGTCTTTGTACTGTTTTTCGCAACCTCGTGCTAGATT
>DASRNC010000056.1:0-2579 GCA_035647595.1 Bacillota bacterium
CTTGATTATTTACCCATAGTAATTTTACACTAACCAGCAATTGTCTCCGGTAAGAACCACTGTATTATTGTTTGTAAATGTGTCTGCGTCCATATAGGGGCTGTATGGTCCTTTATTGTCTTCGACCCTCCCTATCTGGTCCATAGGTGTCTTGCATTCTGAGCAGTAAGCCTTAATTTCATCTAGTCCGTTACATATAGGACATATCTCATCCATATTGGGCCAGCCCTTGCTCCTTTTGCTCCACTTTATCAACTAATGAGGACCACTTGCCGCATCTGTCGCCCCACCTTGCCTTTATGTCAGTTCCAGCTATAATCTCTACAACCTCGCAAAGGTTTGAGCAGTCCTGGCATTCGAATGTTTTAGCTGCAAAATCTTTCTTTATTGAGTCTAGGCCACAAAAGCTAGTGTGCCCAATGGATTCAACCCTCCTGTGTGCTAATATGGCGACCCCTATTGCTCCCATTACTTCGAAATTGTCTGGTACTATTACCTTTTGCTCTAGGGCTTCCTCAAATGCCTTCTTGATACCCACATTGGCCGCTACGCCACCTTGAAATACAACCTGGGGCAATATATCCTTACCCTTACCAACATTGTTTAGA
Organism: Bacillota bacterium; assembly: GCA_035647595.1. Classification (GTDB taxonomy): domain Bacteria; phylum Bacillota; class Clostridia; order Caldicoprobacterales; family DTU083; genus UBA3906. Next base: position 609 of record DASRNC010000056.1, read on the forward strand.
TAGTTCCTTACTAGGGCATCACATAGACCCTTTATAATATCCTCAGAACTACAGCCCATCTGTTGCTTGTGGATCATATCAGACTCAGCAAACACAGCACAACGGCCTGCTATTCTAACAGGTGCACTTGATTTTATAGACATGCCACCAAATTGTTCTATAGGTATTCCTAGTCTTGATGCCTGCCTATCAAGAAAGGAGCCTGTGCCTGCTGCACATACCGTATTCATGGCAAAGTCAGAAACAACCCCATTGCGTAGGAGTATTATCTTGCTATCTTGGCCTCCTATCTCCAAAATTGTACTAGCCTCAGGAATAAAATGCAGGACTGCTGTCCCATGGGCAGTAATTTCATTTTTTACAATATCCGCGGATACCATTGCATTAGCAAGTTCCCGTCCACTACCTGTTGTACCACACCCTCCAATTTTATATGTTGGAGGTATAGCCTGAGAAAGTTCCTCCAGGCCTCCCTTTAAAACCTCTATGGGCTTGCCAAGTGTCCTTAAGTATAGCTTTTCCAACACCTTGTACTTATTGTCTGTTAACACGAGATTGATACTGACCGAACCTGCATCAATTCCTAAGTATAATTTTTTATTATTCATATTACCTTGCCTTTCTTTTGTGATAAAAGATCAACAAACGCTTCTAATCTTGTCATATACCCGGCCTCTCCGGTCAATTCATCTACACTTAACGTCATAATAGGAAAATCAAACTCCCTAGATATAGTCGGCATGATACTCTCTGCCACAATCTCTGGCATACAACCAAAGGGCAATATCTGAATTATTCCGTCAAGTCCTTTCTCATAAAAGTCCACCGACCTAGCTATTGTCTCCCAGGCATGGCCTCCTATACACAAATGCAAATATGGGTCTGCCTTTTCAAGCATAGCCTTTCTTTCCCGCTTATACTTTAGATCTAGTGATAAGTGGGTTTTAATCCAGTCTGATATGGTAAGGCCCCTATGGACTTCAACGCCTAAGCTGCCTAACTTGTTCTCTATAAATAAATTAACATAGGGCTCTATCAGTGTGTAGATCTCACCTACCAGACCTATTTTCAGAGGCCTTATGCCCTCCCTTTCAGCTATAGAAGATATATTATTTTTGTACTGGCTGATTAGGCCTAGTATCTCTGTGCTGCCATTCACCCGTCTGACCATGTTTTCAAAGTCATTTAAACACCTATCTGTATCTCCCTTGGTTAGCTCCCTGGCCCTCTTGCTTGTTGCTAGGTCTAAAAGCTCATCTACCTCAAAGGTTACCTTAACAGCCCTCCTAAAGGCCATGACTAGGTCAGGTAAATTACTGTTCCCTGAAATTTTACGGATATTTTCTATTAAAGACTTGTGGCCGGCTCCTGGTAGGTCCAAGATTACTATATCAACGTCATATCCCATGTCTCTTAGTATTTCTTTTTGAACTACACCATAATAGCCAAACCTACATGGGCCACAGCTACCTGTTAGTACTATAGTATCTGCCCCCTGCCTTATGCTTTCTATATAGTTCCCCATATTTATTTTCAGGGGAAGGCAGGCCATTTCAGGTGACAGCCTTGTGCCAATTTCTAAGGTATCTTTGCTGATAGGCGGCGGAACAACCGTTTTTACCTTAAGGTCATCAAACAATGCTTTAACTGATATGTAGACCTTGCCCATGTGCGGAAATGTGATAACCATCTTTTTCCCTCCACTCCATCATATCTATAAAGGCTTCAATACGCGTATCAAAGCCGGCATTACCACTATGTTCGTCTATGGTTATTATGGTTAAGGGTATTTTAAAATCTCTGTGGTTCCTGCGCTGCAGTAACTCAAGTACAAAAGAATCTATGCCGCAGGCAAAGCTAGTTAGCAATATAAGACCGTCAACCATATTATTTTCAAGCATATATAGCCCGCTTCCTAAGAGGTGCTTTCCATAGGTCCAAAAGAGTTTTTTAGGATATACTCCACAGGAT
>DASRNC010000057.1:0-4828 GCA_035647595.1 Bacillota bacterium
GAACAATATAAGAAAGTGATTCCTATTTGATAGGGGAAACATCAGCTTTACCTGAATATCCTCAAATGTCTCCCCTGACTTTAAGTTTCGATAGTTTAAGCCAGTAAAACGGTCCACAAAAAGTTCTACCTCAGTAGGCTCTATATATTCAAGAGCCATTCCAGCTCTTTGTCCATCCATACTCATATTATTACCCCCTTAGCTCCTATTGCTAGTGTCTATACTACCTGGGTCTTGGCTACTTCAGCCTGTATCTCAACTAGGTTTCTAAAGACTCCGCCCTCAATATCCATTAACTGGTCGTGGGTACCTTCCTCAACGAGCTCTCCATCCTCTAGGACTATTATCCTGTCGGCATTTTTAAGGGTTGATAGCCTATGTGCTATGGCTATTGTGGTCCTATTCTTTGTCAACCTGCCCAAGGCTTCTTGGATCAGCTTTTCCGTTTCTGTGTCGACTGAGGATGTAGCCTCATCAAGAATAAGCATTCTTGGGTTTTTCAATATGGCACGGGCTATAGAAACTCTTTGCTTTTCACCGCCCGATAGGCCTACCCCCCGCTCACCAATCATGGTATCGTAGCCGTCAGGAAAATGCATGATAAATTTGTGGGCATTGGCGGCCTTGGCTGACCATATAATCTCTTCCATGGTGGCATTTTGCTGGCCGTAGGCAATATTTTCAGCAATTGTCCCATAAAATAGGTAGGTTTCCTGCAAAACAACCCCAATGTGATTCCTCAAGGTGTTTAATTCATAGTCATTTATGTCCTTCTTGTCAACGTATATATTGCCCTCGGTTGCCTCATAAAACCGGGGTATAAGGTTTACAAGGGTTGATTTACCAGCACCAGATGAGCCTACAAGGCCTATCATCTCGCCTGGCTTTATGTGGAGGTTGATTTTCTTTAAGACCTCTTCACCTACATTATAGTAAAATGATACATCCTTAAACTCTATCTCGCCCTCAAGCTCGTCCTCAGCGGCCTCTTCTTCTAGCTGGGCAAGCTCGGCTTGATGGTCTAGTATCTCAAATACTCGCTCTGCCGCCGTTGTTGCCCCCTCAAACTGCTCGCTCAGGTGACTCAAGCTATGTATGGGCTGGTAAAAACGCCACATATAGCCTATAAAGGCTGTTAGGGTACCCAGGCTAAGGTCACTCATGGGTCCTATAACCCTATATCCGCCATAGCCCCAGATGAGTACTGCACCTATAGAGGTGGCTAAAGAGATGATTGGAAAGAAGATGGCCCGGTATTTCATGGCCCTTACCTCTTCGTTGAAATAATCAGTCAGGGCAAACTCAAACTTGTCAGCCTCTTGGTACTCCTGGCTAAAAGCCTTAACAACCTTTATACCTGGGATTGCGCCTCCAAGGACTGCACTCATATTTGACCGTCGTCTCCAAATCCTATGGTAAATCCTATGTATCCTCTTTCTAAAGAATTTGGTCCCATAGAATATAAATGGGGTGGGTAAAATTACTATCAAGGCAAGCTGCCAGTCCATTACAAACAATATTATTGCTATAATTACCAGGGTAAACATCTGGACTATGGCCTCCTGGATCCCATTTACAATAAAGTGCTGTATTGACTGGGTATCTCCAGTTACCCTGTTCATGATAGCCCCGGTCTGTCTCCGGTCAAAATAAGATAGGCTAAGCTTTTGCAGGTGCTTGTAGACCTGGTTTCTAAGGTCGTATATGACCTTTTGCCCCAGCCAGGACAGCTGGTAGCTCCTAAGTCCCATAAAGACTGAGCTAAGCAGGTGGATAGCGAATATCCCAAGCACTACCCATTTTAAAAGGTCTAGCCTCAAACCAGCTATTACATTGTCTATCATTACCTTTTGCATCAAGGGCGGTATAAGGTTGAGGCCAGCAAAGGTAAATGTTGTTAGCAACATCAGGATGACCTTGCCCTTGTATGGCTTTAAATAAGCCAATAGTCTTTTAAGCGTTTCGGTCTTGCTTGAGCATTTTGGACATGAAGAAGTCCCCCTCCTAAAGGGGGTACTGCAGTTTGGACACCTGTCCTCTCCTTGGACACTCTCGCTCGCCCTTGAGAGCTCTTGTCCTATATCAAATATTTCTCCCCCTAGGGCTCGCTCTAAATAGTTGATAAAGGTGATGAACTTCCGCCTATAGCGGCGGGTATACCTAACTACTTCCTTTATGCCTTCAGAGTCTGTGATTTCTATGGCACCGACCCCGTAATATTGTCTGTTTACCACCTTGTCTATATCCTTTAGTGGGTAAACCTCTATAGCTATATCCTTATATGTATCTTCTTGGTTAGGAATGTTTTTTAGGACGTACAGCCTCTTGTTGGTAACTATAGCCCATTCCTCGTCATACCTACTATCCGAGTTCAGGTCTGCAGCTGTTGCAAGGAGAGGCTCCTCCTCCATCGTCATAACCTCAGCCAGCTTTTCATACCATTGTTTTGGCATGGTCTGGGACTTGTCGAGGTTCACTTCACAAAGACGTTGGTACAATTTGTAAGACCCCCTGTTACTGATTTTCTTTCATTTTATTGCATAGTTTATACGTATAAATGATACGTATAAATGGCACTATAAAGTATGATATATACCTATAAGTAAAAAGTCAACCCCTCAAACTCAGTAAGTTTTTAGGTCAAATTGGCCTCCTTGTATTTTTCCTGTGCTAGCTTTATGGCTTTTATGGCCTCGGCTTTGCCCCGCCAGCCTTCAATTGAAACTTCCTTATACTCTAAATCCTTGTAAATGGAGAAAAAATGTTCGACTTCCTTGAGCAAGTGGTCCGACACCTCATCTAAACTATTTAGATGGTTCCAGTGGGGGTCAGCCTTTGGGACGCAAAGAATTTTTTCATCCTCCCCCTTTTCATCATGCATCATAAAAATACCGATTGGAGTAGCGTCTATGACGCAGCCAGGGAAGGTGGACTCCCAAACAAGTACAAGGGCATCTAGCTCGTCACCGTCAGCGGACAGGGTTTTTGGTATAAAGCCATAGTCACAGGGGTAATGGACTGGCGAATGAAGCATCCTGTCAAACCTTATAAAGCCCCTCTCCTTGTCGTACTCATATTTGTTTCTACTACCCTTGGGTATCTCAATAAAGACCTCTACCGTAATATTTTCATCCATTTTATTAAAAAACCTCCATTCAATTTATCCTTAATATATGGTTTGTCTACATTAAATATGGGATTTGTGGCAAAACTATAGCAGAGTCCATTATATCATATACGGAGGAAACATGAATATACTCTTACTTTATCCTGAATATCCAAATACCTTCTGGAGCTTTAAGCATGCCTTAAAGTTTATACGAAAGGGGGCATCCTATCCCCCCCTTGGTCTGCTGACAGTAGCTGCCATGCTGCCAAAGGACTGGAACTTAAAGCTGATTGACCTTAATACGAACAAGCTGAAGAAAAAATCCCTTGAATGGGCGGACTATTGTTTCATCAGTGCCATGTCCATACAAGAGCAATCGGTAAGGGCCCTATCAACCATGTGTGCAGGGGCAGGTAAAAAAATAATTGCAGGTGGTCCCCTATTTAGTTCAAACCCCAACCAATTTGCAGACATAGACTATCTTGTCTTGGATGAGGCGGAAGAAACCCTGCCAAGGTTTCTAAGTGACCTTGAAGCTGGAGTGGCAAAAAGGGTCTACCGGTCCAAAGACTGGCCGGATATCAGTAAAACACCCCTGCCCAGGTGGGACTTGATTGATATGGATGACTATGCTTGCATGAATATCCAGTACTCAAGGGGCTGTCCCTTTAATTGTGAGTTTTGCGATATTGTTTCCCTATATGGGCGCATCCCAAGAACCAAAACAAAACAGCAGGTCCTATCAGAGCTAAGTGCCCTTTATGAAAGGGGCTGGCGAGGCGGGGTCTTCTTTGTAGATGACAATTTTATAGGGAATAAAAAGAAGCTCAAGGGAGAAATCCTCCCTGCAATAACAAGCTGGATGGAGGACCATAATTACCCCTTTTCCTTTACCACTGAGGCTTCTGTCAATATGGCAGATGATGATGAACTCTTGGAGGCTATGGTCAAGGCTGGTTTTGCTACAGTGTTTTTAGGCATAGAATCACCTAATGAGGAGAGTTTGGTTGAGTGCAACAAGACGCAGAACGTAAACAGGGACTTGCTGGTATGCATAAAAAAGATACAGGCCAAGGGCCTGATGGTACACGGAGGCTTTATAGTTGGCTTTGACAACGATCATCCGGGAGTTTTTGAGGGACTCATCCGCTTTATTGAGGATAGCGGTATCATTGTCGCCATGGTCGGACTCCTAAATGCGCCAAGGGGTACAAAGCTTTATAAAAGACTGGATAAAGAAAAGCGGCTCCTTAAAAACATGACCGGGGACAATACTGACTTTAGCATGAACTTCATACCCAAGATGGACTACAATTTGTTGGTGGACGGCTACCAAAAGGTTGTGGCTTCCATATATTCACCCGCAGCATATTACCAAAGGGTCAAGGAGTTTTTAGAGGGTTTTAATCCCCGGACAAGGCGAGCCTTCAAGTTTGATTGGGGCTATGTAGTAGCCTTTTTTAAATCCATCTTCCTCCTAGGTACCCTTGGCAAGGAACGGACCCATTACTGGAAATTGTTTTTCTGGTCCCTTTTCAGGAGGCCAAGGCTCTTTCCCATGGCCATAACCTATGCCATATATGGCTTCCACTTCCGGAAAATCTTTAAGGCATAAGTAGCCCTAGCCCAAGTGAAAACATACAATCGAGCTGGGGTCTGTTTAGGGTCAAATGGCAATGAACCACACTTATGATTATATGTGTGTATCATATATTAATG
>DASRNC010000058.1:0-3487 GCA_035647595.1 Bacillota bacterium
ATAAAATCCTTTGCTGCTGCTGGGCCTTGTCCACTGTGAGGAAAACCTTTAAATCCAGCATATCATTCCATAGGGGGTGGCTACTATAGACACCCTCTATTATATTGAGCCTATTTGGAGTAACATCAACAAAATCAGTAAGCTTATTTAGCTCACAGTCAAAAATCTGATATGAAAAGTCATTTTGCACCCTTATCTTGGATGCAAGCTCATATAAAAACCTTTCATAGTCAATATTGCCGCCAGCCTCATCTAGGCGCTTTGCTCTTCTTTGGTGGTCCTGTAGAAAAAAATCATCCATATGAAAAACATTGCAGTCATACCTTTCATTAATAAGACCTGCAAGCATAGTTTTGCCCGAGCTACTTGGCCCATCTATGGCTACTATTGCCCGGTCCTGCTTTTCTAGCAAACAACCAATGGCCTCAAAGACAGGACTAAACAACCCTAAATCAATTACCTTTTTCGACATATAGGTTACTCCTCAAATCAGTTTAGACCTTTTTAGGGCTAGTACTATTATAGGTATCAATACCAGTTGAAAGATTATTCCCGGTAGTGCTGTGACAAAGGAGGCATTTATAAATGCTGTCAATGAATATGCCTCTCCAGATAGCCCAAGTAATATCATGTTTGATACTCCTAGGACAGCCCTTCCTACCAGCATAGCACCTATAAGAGATATAAAAATATTATTTGACTTTTGTCTGTAAAGCAGTCCTGCAACTATGCCATATGTAGCCAATTCTAAGGCCATGGCCAGGCCAACCGGGTAAATCGGCGGTCTGCCCGTTAGCAGGCTGGCAAGTAGCGGAACAATGAATCCTACAAGGCCACCTAGCCTCCAGCCACATACAAGCCCACATAAAAGGACTGGAATGTGCATTGGCAAAAATATCAGCCCTGATATACCGAATGAATGAAAGAACATCGGTAACAAAATACCTATTGCCAAGAATAAGCCTGTCAGTACCAATTGTCGCGTTGTTATTTTCATTTTAATCCCCCTTATAAAAATAGCCATGATAAATAGTTGCTTTGTTCTCAAAGCACTTACCTTCATGGCATATTAGATAATATTAATTTTTTTACTTGGTATAAATACCGGCTTCTGCTCGGCGTTTATTTTACATTTAGGCCTATTTAGCCTCTTGCAGTTACGCTTGCTCCGTATTACTTTAAAAATCTGCTGATTTGGGAGTCCTCGGGAAGGGTATTACATCCCTTATATTGCTCATGCCAGTCATGTACATTATGGCCCTCTCAAAGCCAAGGCCGTAGCCCGCATGATGGGTGCCACCAAACCTTCTCAGCTCTCTATACCACCAGTAATCCTCTTTTTCCATGCCCATCTCTTCTATTCTGCCATCAAGCATGTCAAGTCTTTCTTCTCTCTGGCTGCCTCCGATAATCTCACCAACACCTGGCACTAGTAAGTCCATAGCCGCTACTGTCTTTTGATCATCGTTTAGGCGCATATAAAAAGCCTTGATGTCCTTTGGATAATCAGTTACAAATACAGGACTTTTAAATGCTTTTTCGGTTAAATATCTCTCATGCTCTGTCTGCAGGTCTATGCCCCATTTTACAGGGTAGTCAAACTTCACCTTGGACTGGTCCAAAAGCTTTATGGCCTCGGTGTATGTTATTTTCTCAAATTTAGAATTTACAACATTGTCCAGCCTGCCCATCAGTTCTTTGTCTATAAACTTGCTGAAAAACTCCATCTCCTCCGGTGCATTGTCAAGGCAATAGCTAATGATGTATTTCATCATATCCTCAGCCAGCTCCATATTGTCCTCTAAATCAGCAAAGGCTATCTCCGGCTCTACCATCCAAAACTCCGAAGCATGTCTTGGCGTATGGGAGTTTTCGGCTCGGAAGGTCGGTCCAAAGGTATAGACATCCCGAAAGGCCATGGCAAACGCTTCTGCTGAGAGCTGTCCGCTAACTGTAAGATTGGTTTCCCGCCCAAAAAAATCGTCGCTGAATACTGACTGGTCCTGCTTGTCATGGGCTTGCTTATTAGGGTCTAGGGTGGTTACCCTAAACATCTCTCCTGCACCTTCTGCATCGGCAGATGTAATAATCGGAGTTTGTACATAAACAAAGTTTCTTTCCTGAAAAAATTTGTGTATTGCGTATGATAGGAGAGACCTTACCCTGAATACTGCAGAAAAGGTATTGGACCTTGGTCTTAGGTGGGCAATACTCCTTAGGTATTCAAAGGTATGACGCTTTTTTTGAAGCGGATAGTCTGAAGGACTCTTGCCCTCTATTTTTATATTATCTGCCTTCATTTCAAAGGGCTGCTTTGCTCCCGGCGACTCGGTTAGGATACCCTCTGCTACAATAGCTGAGCCAACCCCCAGCCTTGCAATCTCGTCGAAATTGTCTAGCCTGTCTGCCTCAAATACTATCTGTAGATTTCTGAAATAGGAACCATCATTTAAATCGATAAATCCAAATACCTTAGAGTCCCTAATATTACGGATCCAGCCTGCTAGAATGATGGATTTCCCGACATAGGCCTCTGGTTGCTTGCAAATCTCCTTGATAGTTAAACATCCGTCTCTCACTTTTAATACTCCTTCTCTCAGATTATCAATAGCCTGTCTTTTTCATATATTCTACCCATGGAGAGTAATTATAGTGGTAAACCTGTCTAGGGTTAGCTACCTTGATATTTGAGCTTGTTTATTTATTCATTAAATCTGCTATGTATGATGCTAATGTTAATCTTTCAGTACATTATATAGAATCCAGCTTTAAAAATCAATTGGTAGGAACCTAAAATTGCTGCTGGTTTCTCAATGCCGGCAATATTTTAGCGGTAGTTATAGTAACTATAGCACATTTGATCAGGTCAAAGATAAGAAAGGGCGTCACCCCAAGATTTATTGTAGCCAGGATTGAAACACCCTTACCCGGCTCAGCAAGGTGGTTTATTATAAGGTAAAGATATGGGACCCCTACTAGATAGGTTGCCAAAAGTCCGGTAACCGCACCTATACCGATCCTTAGGACACTTGGTCTTTTTGCCGAATGGACTATTAGGCCAGTAATATAGGCGCATAATGCAAAGCCTAAAATAAAACCGAAGCTTGGCTGAAACATGTACCCTATACCGCCACCCTTGGTGAATATAGGCAAACCGGCCAAGCCTATCGCTATGTAGAGCAATTGTGATACAAGCCCCCATTTAGGTCCCAGCAGTATACCTGCATAGGAGCAGAATAAGAACTGCAAAGAAAAGGGTACTGTTGCAGTTGGTATGTTGAGGAATGCACCGATTGCGGTCAATGCTGTAAATAAGGCAGTCAATACAAGCTGCTTTGTCCTAAGTGGCCTTTGTTTAAATGAGCTCTGCTCATGCGGTTTTTTATTCATATCATATATCATCCTCTGGTTCTTCTATTTTCCGTCCCTATGGTGACCCTTATTAGTAAAGATGGCATGACCACTTAATAAGTGCAAGTATATAGGC
>DASRNC010000059.1:0-3032 GCA_035647595.1 Bacillota bacterium
AAAAAGCTCGATTTATTGTAAATAGAGTCGCGCTTAACTCCCGTTTTCTCTGCTATAACATTTAGGGCCGTTGATTTTCCTGACCCATTCCCCCCATAAAGAATTGTCACAGGTTCGAAGTCTATCCTTTCAAAGCCGTTGGCAGATAATACTTGGAAGGGATAATAGGAGTCGTAGCAGGTCCTTTTTATACCCATGAAAAAGTCAAACTCTTTATTATCACTGGGAAACGTAAAATAATCCAGATAATTCATTTGCCCTCCTCCTAGTAAAATGCTCTGCTAAAGCCTACCAATCCTACTTTTGACTTTGTGCTTGCTTAAAAATCCATCATAAGTCCAGTTAATCCTAAAATAATTATTATAAGGCCAGATATAATAGTCGCTTTTTTACTAAAAAGACTTGATAAATACTTGGAGCCTAGCTTAAAACCAGATATAAGCAATAGTATAGATAGGATAAAGGTAAATACCGAGGTCAAGACAATATTAAGTCCTGCAATACTGGCCCCTATACCAAGCCCTATATTATTTATTGTCAATGCGACCCCAAGTGTTATTGACTCCCCTACATCAATAGTCAGGGACTTATCCTTATCCACTTGCTCTGGGTTGTCTAGAATGCCATCGGTTTGTATGCCCTTTATTAAAGGCTTAGCAATAGTCCAGCCACCTATTAATATTAACATGATGTTACCAATTAAACTAGCTACAAACGTAGGCATAGATCTAGAAATAACTTTGCTTAAAGACATTGATAAGGCAGTTCCTGCAAAGGTTATCAGAGATATTACTAGGTTACTGGCAAGACCTATTTTTAAATTTTTAATACCGTATGATAAGCCGACTACAAAATTGTCCATGTTTGCTGATAATGCAAATAAAAGTGATGCTAGTATGTTCATTAATCAGTCCTCCATATAAGCATAATTCTCTTCATACTATTCACTATATGGAGATTATTACATGGGGGACTGTTTTAGCCTGCCTATATATTATTGTCTTATGTTAATATACTCCTGCTTGTTGGTATCTTTATTGGTTTTTCCTTATCTCGCCAGCAATCTGCCGACCCAGGTCTGTGATTTTATATACCTCTCCCTTATATCCCGTATCCTTAATCAAGCTAAATGCTGTTAAATCTTCAATTGCTATTTCCCAGCTTGATACTTTACGGCCCTTATCTTCCTCCACAAAGCTCTGGCGATTAACCAGTATTAAGACCCCATCTAGGGTAGGTAGCTTCATTATACTACCATCTACTGATGCATCTGTCTCAAGTAGTATCCTTTGAGCTTGATCAGTCAGCCGTTCCCTCATAGGCAGTCCTTTTGTACTTGGCCTATTGCCCTTCATAGGCCCCTTATTTACCCTAGTATATGGTTTAGTAGTGGTATGTGATGTGGCTGTGACCTTTGTAGTGCCTGCACCCATTTTTTTCTCATGCTGCATCGACATCCTTGATAATTGCTTTCGCAGCTTGCTCTGCAAGTCTGATATGGATCCATAGGCTCTCGCATAGGGATGTCCCTTGTGCTCATCTTTAAACTCCATCAATTTATCGTACTCTTCCTCAACAATATTTCCCATATGAACAGGCGCATTTGAGAAATACAGCAGGGCTGGTCTACCCATGTCTATGTACCTTTTAATTTCATTCAAGGTATCTATGCTAGACTTGCCTGTTGACGAACCAATCTTGGTCCAAAAAACGCCGATTAGGAGGTCACAGTCCTTAATGGCTTGACCTCTTTTTTGTTCCTGAGAACGCTTGCCCTGCTCAGGTGAAATATAAGTATCGGACCCAGTTGCTAGGAGTACCGCCTTTTTCTCATATGCATTGGCACTATTCCACTCATTTATTAAGGACCTAATGGTGTCCCTTTCCTTTGATACATCACCAGATGATATTATCATGACCCGGAAAACTTTCGCGTTAAAAGACATATAGGGGCCCCCCTCTTCTCTTAAATAGATAAACACTCTCGATTTAGTGTCCTATAGAATCAGTACGAAATCTGGTACTAAAGGTTAATTTATATAAATAGCTTGTGCTATAATATACTTCGCATAAACTTTTGTTTATCCTCCTACCAATGTAAATTCTTAGCTAATTAGTTCGTATCCGGTATTTCGCTGTCCTGGACCTTCCTTTTGTAGTAGCACTTCCATATGACTAGGCTATATGCAATTAAAACGATTGATGTTATTATGCTACCCTCCAGACCAAAATCTCCTCCTGAAATAATCGGATGACCTGATGGTTGGGACCTAATAATAGAGTCTCCAATCTCCATCCCCGATACAGATACCCCATAGACATTTCCCATAAATAGATTCCAGGTGAAATGTATACCTATGGGCAACCACAGTCCGCCCGTTGCCTCCCTAGCTACACCAAAGAGTATACCTGCCAAAAATAGATTTATTAGGGGGAGTGGGCTTTGCAGTATACTGGGATTTGTAATATGTAAAAGTGCGAATAAAATCGAGTTTACTAGGATAGATGCCCTTGCCCCAAAGTCCCTTTTTATAAGGCTATGCAAATAGCCCCTACTTAGGTATTCCTCGGATATAGCCACCCCTATAAACAATATAAATGGATATAACAAGGATGACAATAGGTCCATGTTAAAGCTAATATCATTGATGACAAGACCCTGCATAGCCAGCACCAATAAAAAGGAAGTAGTAACGAAGGCAATACCCCACAAGCAGCCTTGTAGGCCTAGCCCCCACCAGCTCTTTTGCTTCCACCCTAAATATAGTCCCTTCTTTTTATCAAATATCAGGTAGGTCAGCAGGACAGCCCCTATCATGATTGTTGGCTGTACTATAAGACCTGCCTTTTCTGCGAAATACATTAGATTTGCTTTTGTTAGTTCTTTTCCCATAGCTACTGCTAGTAACCCAATACCTACACCGATTAGAGCAGAAAGCACCAACAGGAGACCTACAAAAATTACTACTAGTAATAAAATTTTTCCTAAAATGGTTAGTGCCTTCATAAATTGATCCTTCAACTTAATACCC
>DASRNC010000060.1:0-4059 GCA_035647595.1 Bacillota bacterium
GTACATTATTATTGGTAAAAGGGCAAGATATACTTGACATTTCTTCGTTATTTAGCAATAATTATTCTTATGATAGATGGTGATGAAGAGAAACAGTAGTTTAAGTCACTGCCACAAAGCGAGTCGGTGATGGTGGGAGACCGGCGGCAAACTTAGGACAAAGGCATCTTGGAGCCAAGTTTAAAAGAGGATCTTTTGATCAAAAAGGGTGGAACCGCGGAGGCCAAGTCCTTCGTCCCTTTGGGGGATGAAGGACTTTTTTGTGTTTAAAACAGAAAAGTTGTTAATGACCCTTTAGAATACTAATAGCATTAGACTTAATTTAATAAAACAAGGAGGCTAAGACATGGTAGATAATAAGATGGAAAAGCTTGTTGCATTATGTAAGGGTAGAGGATATATCTTCGCAGGTTCGGAAATATACGGAGGTCTGGCAAACTCATGGGACTACGGACCTTTGGGTATAGAGATGAAAAACAATGTAAAAAATGCCTGGTGGAAAAAATTTATCCAAGAAAGTCCTCACAACGTAGGTATGGACAGCGCAATATTGATGAATCCCAAGGTGTGGACCGCTTCAGGCCATGTAACCGGCTTTAATGATCCCCTGATGGATTGCAGGGATTGTAAGTCCAGGTTTAGGGCAGACCAGCTGGTTGAGGATTATCTGAAGGAAAAAGGCCAAGACGACCTCTCCATCGATGGCTGGGATAATGCTAAGCTAGGAAACTTTATTGAAGAAAATGATATAGACTGCCCAAGCTGTAAAAACCACAATTTTACACCTATAAGGCAGTTTAACCTAATGTTTAAGACCTACCAGGGCGTTACGGAGGATACGCAGTCTGAGTTGTATCTACGACCCGAAACAGCCCAGGGTATATATGTGAATTTTAGAAATGTACAACGGTCTACCAGAAAGAAAATACCCTTTGGTATCGGACAAATAGGAAAATCCTTTAGAAACGAGATAACACCGGGCAACTTCATATTTAGAACAAGGGAATTTGAACAGATGGAGCTACAATTTTTTTGTAAACCAGGAGAGGACCTTGAATGGTATTACTATTGGAAGGATTTTTGCAAGAACTGGCTAATATCGTTAAATATCTCTGAAAAAAACCTAAAGCTTAGGGAACACGGTGAAGAGGAACTGTCCCACTACAGTAAGGCTACGACAGACATAGATTATCTGTTTCCCTTTGGATGGGGTGAGCTCTGGGGTATTGCAGACCGTACTGATTATGACTTAAAGCAGCATGCTGAGCATTCAGGAGAAAACTTTACCTATCATGATCCCATGACAAATGAGAGGTATATACCATATTGTGTGGAGCCATCCTTAGGGGTGGATAGGGTTCTTTTGGCATTCTTAAGTGAGGCATATACGGAGGAACCATTAGAGAATAACAAGAGTAGGGTTGTACTAAAACTACATCCTGCCCTAGCCCCCTACAAGGCAGCAATACTACCCTTGAGTAAAAAACTTAGTGAACCAGCTAATAAGATATATCAAGACCTAGCAAAGCATTTGAATGTGGAGTATGATGAGGCTGGCAGTATAGGCAAGCGGTACCGTCGCCAGGATGAAATCGGTACCCCATATTGCATAACTATAGACTTTGATACAGAAAATGATGGTGCTGTTACAATTAGGGATAGGGATACGATGGAGCAGGTCAGAATGCCAATAAATGAGCTCCTTGACTACCTAACAAAAAGGGTAGCCTTTTAAAGAATACTAGGCGCCATGCTGAGCGAATGGAAAAGAGAGACTGCTATAATAGCAGTCTCTCTTATATTTTCGGATGTCCGGCCTATACCTCTTTTATTGCCTCTGTCGGACAGCTTTCTATGGACTCTTGTACATCGTCCTCAAGCTCGCTAGGAACATCTCCTTCTATAGCCTCGGCCTTTTCATCATCATTCCAAGTAAAGACGTCTTCACACAAGCCGATGCAAACCCCGCAGCTTATGCATAAATCTTGATCTACTACAACCTTCAATGTGATTCCTCCTCGTATATTTATTTATAAATGATATTCGTCACTTTTTGCTGAATCCCTCTAAGTAATTATAAATTATTATTGCCCAAGCCCTTCTTATATTAAACACCAACTATATAAGCCTCAATTTTGGAATATAATAATTTATCTACCTCCGCCTCAATTTCAACTCCGGCATTGACATATTCCTCATTCAGAACATTGCCCTCATCATGTATCATAGCTACAAGGCTACCCTTTTCATAGGGTATAAGCACATTTAGTTTGCTTAGCTTGTAAGGCAAGTGCTCCTGTATCAATGCTACAAGCTCATCTAATCCCTCATCCTTCAAGGCCGATATACAGGCCTGAGGTTTTTTAATTGGCAAAAGATTGGTATCAACAACAGTGTCCATCTTGTTATAGACAGTTATCAGTGTCTGGTTGGCACCTAGGTCATTTAGGACCTGGTCAACTATCTCCATATGCTCAATCAAATCAGCTGAACCCGCATCGACTACATGAAGTAGCAGGTCTGCCTCGACCACTTCCTCTAGAGTCGATTGAAAAGCATCCACCAGGTCATGGGGCAACTTGTCAATGAAGCCTACAGTGTCAGTCAAAAGAATCTTTCGTCCATCAGGCAAAATTATCCCCCTTGATACGGGATCCAGTGTTGCAAAAAGTTTGTCTTCTGTAAACATACTGCTACCACTTAGGGCATTTAGCAGTGTGCTCTTCCCTGTATTGGTGTAGCCCACAAGAGCACATACCACTTGTCCGTCCCTGGTCCTTTTTTCCCTAAGGGCTGTCCGCCGAATCTTTACCTTAGACAAGTCCTTTTCTATCTCGTTTATACGCCTATGGATATGCCTCCTATCTGTTTCTAACTTTTTCTCTCCAGGACCCCTTGTACCTATTCCCCCACCTAACCTTGATAGGACTACTCCTAAGCCCCTGAGCCTAGGTAGCCTGTATTTCAGCTGGGCAAGCTCTACTTGTAGCTTGCCTTCGCTGGAGACAGCCCTATCTGCAAATATATCAAGTATAAGGGAGGTACGGTCTATAACCTTTATTCCCAATATCTCCTCTAGGTTTTTAATCTGCGAGGCTGAAAGTTCATCATCTGCAATCACTAAATTTGCATTTATTTTTTTACAAATAAGGGTGAGCTCGCCAGCCTTGCCCCTCCCTATATAGGTAGCAGGATCAGGCGCATTTCTGTTTTGAAGCTCCTTGTGAACAACCCGTGCATCTGCAGTCCGTGCCAGGTCTTCTAACTCATCGATTGAACCCGTGCCCCCTCCCTGGTTATTGAGACCTACTAAAACAGCCCTCTCCTCAATGTTTTCATGTGTTTGGGTACTGTGCTCAATACCCACAAGAGGGTCTCTTCGTCTAATCTCTCTTATAAAATCATCGCCGCAAAACTCCTCTAAAAGTAAAGGGCCAAAAATCTCATATTCTTCATACTCATCAGACGGATTTAGCATGGCTATATATCCATCAGTAAATTTACCGCCTCTAACGCCAATTGCCGCCATGGCATCAAAGCGTAGCTTGCTTAATGCTTGTAGGTCCACACCAGATAGGGTCCCCTTGCCTCCTGGATGTGTATGTATGCACCTTATCCCGCTAAGCCTAGTATCGCTTCTTCGAAGAGTCATACTTGGCAGGGACACCTGGCCTATTTCACCTACTGTAGTATCCATAAGTTCGCCTCTGCGGTTTAGGTAAACAGATATCTCCCGGTTTATTATGGTCGTCAGGTCGCACAATTCCTCTACCAATTCTTCACTTGCGAAAAACTCCCTCTCAATAGCAAGTTCTTCTAATAGCTCTAGCCTTGATAAAACCTGTTTTGATAAGCCTGTAATATTTCCATTTATCATTAACAATCCACCTATCTACTTAAAGCATTTTTAATTAACACACTTTTCCTTTGTTTGTTCTATTATACCTTTATCTATCATAACCTTTAGTATGGACAAGCTCAAAGTAATTCTTTAGTAAAATCATTCTTTCCATCAAATAATTAAAAAATAGTAGCTTCTTCTGCCCACAATTATAGCTC
>DASRNC010000061.1:0-2289 GCA_035647595.1 Bacillota bacterium
GTACATTATTATAGACAGACTTATTATCATAATAATTTTTCTTACATTATCTCTGCCAAGCTCCAAGGAACACACTTCCCTTATCTTTTTTGTCTAATCCAGACTAGCATCTCACCCTTTTCACGGTTGCCCCACATAAAATAAGGAATTGCCTTTATACAAAATGACTTTTCATCTACCTGTATGGGCCTGTAAAGTTCCTTGCCCCAGCTATCCTCATTTGTCCTGTAGCCTTGACATTTAACTATCATGCCACCACCGAGCAAGCTATTATCATAAACTGCTTGGAGCTTGGTATTGTGAGGTATTGAGATTTGTGGTAGGTTTTTGCAGTTGTCAAACTCCTCAAGGCAGAAAACAAGGGGTCCCATTTGTATGACAGCCTTGCCGGCATTATGTCGCGATTCGGGATTAGCATGCATGAGCTCAGGTGTCATGTGTAGCCTCATCTCTACTGTATCCCCATCATTCCATGTGCGGTCCACATATATATATCCGTCCTTTATACGTGAACCGACTGAGGATTCCTCGCCATTTATATAAAGTTCAACCTGTCTTGACCAAGCAGGTCTTCGGAGGCACAAGGAAAATCTATTTTCATCCGCACCTTTTACCTTGACCTTGATGGTGCCATCCCAAGGATACTGTGTCTCCTGCATCAGAGTTATATCTGCTCCATTTATATTAAACTTGGCCTCTCCTCCAATATATTGGTGTATATAAATTGCATCATGACTGGAGCTGTAAATATAACTGCCAAGAGAGGTAAGGAGCCTGGCTATATTAGGCGGACAGCATGCACAGCTGTACCACTTTTGCCTGACTGACTTTATATGACTCCTATCAGGGTTTTTCTCACTAGCCTCTGGCCATACCTCCATGGGGTTTACATAAAAGAAACTCTCCCCATCTAGAGCCATGCCACTCAATACAGAATTGTAAAGGGCTTGTTCAATAACATCAGCATACATACTATTCTTTTCAATGGCTAGCATGCGATTTGCAAAAAATATTAGTCCTATAGATGCACAGGTTTCTTGGTAAACCGTCTCATTGGGCAAATCATAATCAAAGGTAAAGGCCTCTCCATGTCGTGTTGACCCAATACCACCTGTTATGTACATTTGTTTTGTTACAATATTATTCCAAAGCTTGCGGCAGACCTCAAGGAGCTGTTCATCCTTGGTCTCTGCTGCAATATCGGCCATAGCAGTGTACATATATACTGCCCGTACTGCATGGCCTACGGCCTTTTTCTGGTCTCGTACTGGCCTATGATATTGATTGTAGTCTCTAGAGCCTGAAGGATGTCTATCCCCCCAGTGATTTTTTCCTCCTCTTTTCTCATATTCAATATCAAAATAATAGGGGTCTTTACCCCGCTCATCTATAAAAAAGCTTGCCAGCCTTAAGTACCTACTCTCACCTGTAGCGCGATAGAGCTTTACCAGGGCTAGCTCAATCTCCTGGTGGCCGGGATAACCCTTTAGCTTGCCTTGTTCAGGGCCGAACACGGAGTCTATGTGGTCTGCAAACCTAGACATAATCTCTAAAAATTTGCTTTTGCCAGTCGCTTTATTATATGCAACAGCCGCCTCAATCAAATGACCAGCACAATATAACTCATGACATTCCCAAAGGTTGGTCCATCTTTTGCCTGGCTCCTTTACTATGTAATAAGTGTTTAAGTACCCATCTGCTAGCTGGGCTTTTTCAAGTAAGTCTATCACTGAGTCAGCTAATTTTTCTAATGTCTCATCAGGACGAACTATCAGGCTATAAGCTACTGCCTCTAGCCACTTTGCAATGTCGCTGTCCTGGAAAACCATACCATAAAACTCCCCCTCTTCTAAACCTGCGGCTATCCTAAGGTTCTTAATGGCGCAGCTTGGCTCTGTATCGGCTAGGTTGTCATTTAAGGCGTCCCACTGATAAGGGATGACTCTATCTATGGCTAGATCCATATATTTTGACCAAAATTCGCTATTTATCTGAACATTCTCTAATGGAATATCTCTCAAAGCTCCTCGTATATCGTCCCTGTGCATACTGTAACCTCCTGTAAATCTATTGAATATAGAATACCACAAGAGGGGGCTAAGTCCAAGCAATTAAATGGTGTATATACTTGACTAAATATACTGTATAATGTTATGTAAGTGGGTAGGGAAAGTGAATAGATTTAGGGTGGACAAGGGGGATATACACAGGATGAAAAAATACATTTATTCTTATAAAACTGATATTGGCTATATTGCCATTGCTGAGAATGGGTCTGCCATCACAGGG
>DASRNC010000062.1:0-3239 GCA_035647595.1 Bacillota bacterium
AGATAAAAGACAATATTGACAAGCTACAAGAGGAACGTTTTGACTTGATCAATAAAGCTGAACGAGTCAAAGGAGAGCAAAATCTCCATAAGGAAAAGCAAAGTCACATGGATAGGGATAATAAGAGACTATTAGAAGAGATAGGTCAAGAAAGAACTGAAATCGCAAACAATGAAAAAGAGATTGCAGGGCTTTCTCTATTATTAGACGAGAAAAACAAAATGCTAGATGCCAGCAATAAAGAACAGGAAAGCCTTCTGAAGGAAATTTCCCTGCTTGATGACGACCTTACAGAAAAGCAGGAAAGTATTGATGAATCCAAGGGAAGTATATTAAATATTTTAAATAAAATATCTGATTCTAAAGAAAGCCTTACACGATATCAAACTATAAAGTCTAATCTTGATACTAGGCTACATGAGATATTAGATTTGCAGTTAGAAAAAGGAAAAGAAGACAAGACCCTAAGCCAAGAACAAGTAAGTTTACATAATAAAATTATGTCAACTAAACAGAAACTAAAGATAGAAGAAAATAAAAAAGAGACAATGGAAAAGCTAATTAGTGATACAAAACAGACACTGGTGGGAATGGATAGTCAAATCCAGGTAGGCAAACAAGAGATAGAGGGTATGAGATCTAGGCATAGGCTGCTAGAGGATATGAAAAAGGGTTATGAAGGTTATTACAAAAGTGTCCGAGAGCTACTCAAGGCATGTAAAAGAAACAATGAAATAGCAGATAAGGTCTGTGGAGAATTGGCATCTCTTATAAGTGTACCTAAGGAATATGAACTGGCAGTGGAGACTGTACTGGGCTCTAGCCTACAGCATATCGTTACAGACCATGAGAATGATGCCAAATATTTAATCCAATACCTAAAGAAGAAGAAGCTTGGGCGTGCCACCTTTTTGCCCATATCATCAATAACTAGCAGGCAGTTAAATGGCAAAGAAAAAGGTGTCATAGCAATGAAGGGATGCTTGGGCACTGCTAATGAATATGTTAAGTGCGACCCCAAATACAAAAAAATAGTCGACAACCTATTAGGCAGGGTTGTAGTAGCTGATGACTTAGAGTCAGCAATACAAATGGCAAGAAGCTTTTCCCACTCTTTCCGCATTGTCACTATTGGTGGTGACGTTATAAATCCAGGTGGATCAATGACAGGAGGGAGCAAGGCGGTCAAAGGCATAAGCCTCCTAGGGAGAAAGCGCGAGTTAATTGACCTTAAAAGAAAGATAGGTGACCAGGACAATAAACTCAATGATTTGATAGACAAGCAGGAAAACCTATATCAAACCCACCGCAAAAATAAAAATACACTAGACCACCTAGAAGGTGGGATTAAGGAAATTACTTTAAACTTATCAAAAGAAGAGGAAGCATTAACTAGCAACCTTATAAGAAAAGAGCAAATTGAAAGGGATATTGAGGCCTTAAACAATGAGCAAAACAGTATCGACCAAGACCTAGCTGAAATTGATGTATTGATTATAGAAACTAAGGCTAATTTGTCAAAGTTAGAGGATGAAAATGCCAATATCAATGAAACAGCCAGAGAGTGGGAAGCATCCATTAAGGTCCTTACAAATGAAAGGGAGGGCTTAAGCAGCAAGGTATCAGACACAAGGGTTAAGGTCGCAACATTTACACAAGAAACACAAGCCCTTACTGGCCAAAGCTTGAGATTAAAGGGCGAAAAGAGTAGGCATGAAGAAGGCATTGAGAAAAAGGCTCAACAAGTAGAAGCTAATAAATTAGAGAAAGCAAGGATTGAGGAGAATAACAAAGATATAACAAGTGAAATAAGGCAGGCAATGGAGCAGGCGGATAGTCTCCAGCAGCAAATACATATAGAAAGGGATAAGCATACTGATGGGGAAAAAACACTATCAGAGCTTGACCAAAACATTAAAAACTGGAATAAATCTATTGAGGATTTAACAAGAAGAAGGCATCAATTTGAAGTATCATTATCTCGTATGGAGGCTGAGCTTGAGAACTATCAAAATAATATGTGGAAAGAATATGAGATCACTTACAGCAATGCAGTCACCCATAAGGATGAAAGCCTAAGCTACACAAAAATAAACCAGGAAATACAAAGAATTAAAACAGACATTGCAGGCTTGGGTGAGGTCAATGTAAATGCGGTTAGTGAATACAATAGAGTTAATGACAGGTACACCTTCCTTACGGTCCAACGGGATGACCTAATAACTGCAAAAGATGACTTGAAAATAGTAATAGAAGATATCACCCATACAATGGAGAAAAGGTTTAGAGAAGAATTTGCTATCATAAATAATCATTTTGGAAAGACCTTTAGAGAGCTTTTTGGGGGTGGAACAGCCCAGCTTGTACTTGAGGATGAAGATGACATCCTATCTTGCGGTATAGAAATCATAGCCCAGCCCCCAGGAAAAAAGCTACAAAGTCTTTTATTACTATCTGGTGGTGAAAGGTCCCTCACTGCAATAGCTATTTTATTTGCAATATTACGCCACAAGCCAACACCCTTTTGCGTTCTCGATGAGATAGATGCGGCCCTAGATGAAAGTAATGTCCAACAATTTGGTAACTTTATAAAGGACCTAAAGGATACTACACAATTTATAATCATCACACACCGCAAGGGAACAATGGAAGTGAGCGATGTAATGTATGGAATAGCAATGGAAGAGAAGGGTATATCAAAGATGATATCGGTTAAATTTGAAGATATGGTAAGCTAAATGCTAAAAAAAGACCATACGACAATTAAGGCTGAACGATGGAGGCATATATGATGGAAAAGAAAAAGGGTATATTTGCGAAAATGAAGGAGGGTCTGGCCAAGACCCGCAGTGGTATTACAGAAAGAATAGACGAATTAATAAAATATTATAAAGAAATCGATGACGATTTTTTTGATGACTTAGAAGAGGCATTGATAATATCAGATATGGGTTTTGAAACAAGCCATGCAATAATAAACGATTTAAAAGGGCGTGTAAAGGCAGAAAAACTAGGTAATGCCGATGAAATTAAAAAAATCCTCAAAGAAGACATTGCTAAAATATTGGAGAAGGACACAAAGAGTATAGACCTGCCCCCTCCTACAGTTGTGCTGGTAGTTGGGGTTAATGGTGTAGGCAAGACCACAACTATTGGCAAGCTAGCCAATATCCTAAGAAAAGATGGAAAAAGTGTACTAGTAGCAGCTGCTGATACATTCCGTGCCGCCGCTGCAGAAC
>DASRNC010000063.1:0-3872 GCA_035647595.1 Bacillota bacterium
GCTCAATATAGGCAGGGTTAACTTCTTCCCCTGTCTTGGATTCAAACTCATGGCTTATAGCATTATACCTACCCTTGTCTGTAATAAAGCTGTGGTCTCTAAAAATAACCAGGGGCTCTGAATCGGAAAACAAGTCCCTCCCCATTAATAGCCTGGAGTCATACTCTAAACCAAGCAGGTTAGAAAGAGTAGGGACTACATCAAGGGCTGAGCTAGGTTGATCAAGGACAACCGAATCCATACCCTTTGTATATAAGATAAAGGTATTCTTGTGAATCTCAAAGTCTTTTTCAACCTCATGGCCTACAAGCTCATTGACTACCTTGTCATCTAGTCCATATGGATAGTGGTCTGCGCTTAGGGCAATCAAGGTTTTGTCAGCTATCCCTGCGGTCTCTAACTGATCTAACAGGTGCTCCATCGCCCTGTCTAGCTCAACTTGCGTGGCAAAATAAGCCTTTGCCTGGTTGGAATAGGGCAAATGTTCAACATGCTCCCTGTTTTTTATTGCCATGGCATTGCCTAAAAAATTGTACTCAAGATGACCGCTCACTGTTAAATAATAAACATGGAAGGGCTGATCCTCTATATATTCGGGTATCGTAATCTCCATCATTTCAAGGTCAGACCGGGGCCATTGTTCTTCCATCTCCAGACCATTGCCAACCCCCTTATACTCATAACCCAAATTTGGATGGGATAAGTCTCTGCGGTAATAGTCATAGGTATGGTTATGGTAGGCCAGGGTATTATGTCCTAATCTTTTATGCTGGTTGCCCATCACAAAAGGCAATTTTATATCATTTGATTGATAAAAGCTCCAAACACCACTTTTAGGTATTAGTCCAGTCATTGCAACATATTCCCCATCGGAGGTACTCACATCCCATAGGGGTACATAAAAGTCTGTGAACTGATAGCCCTCATTTACCATCTTGTAGAGGGTCGGTGTGACATCCTCGTGGACGGCATAGGGTGCAAAGGCCTCTGCAGTAATAAAAATAAGATTATAGCCTTCAAACTTACCGGTATAATCATTTTGCCTGCTGGGTGGAACATTCTTAAAATACTCATGCATATCCCTGATCTCTAGGTCCTCCTCTTGGGATATTAGCTTGTCAAAATCAATATCTAAGGTATTGTAAACTGCCTTTGGCTCTATTGGCTCATTCCTATCTGGGTCATCTTGCCCGTTGGGCAAGGCTGGAATATCCTTTTTACCTCCATTATCTTCTGGCCCGGCTGTAGGTGCTCCTGGTTTATAGGGATTTACTACTTCCAGCACTGGTGTCCAGCCTGTTAACAGCCTTTGTGTATCAAGCCGCATTGTAGTGATCAAGCCAAGGCGTTCTACTGATAAGATGGGGTAGGAAGACTTGTAATAAAGGTCATAGGGAGAATGGAGCTGCTTGTCACCAATATTGATAAGGCCTAAGGCCAGAAAGTGAACAAGGACAGCTGTTAGGGCAAGGATACCCTTTAGCTTTATGGAGGTCCTTTCAAAGGAGAAAATCCTCCTCCCAAAAACAATTAATATTAGGACTGGTAGTAGAAATAAGAAAATCCAAAAGATATTCTGTACTACCCTGCCTATAATATCACTAGTAAAATCCGTTAATTGCCCCATATTAAGCATAGAAAACAAGCTATAATAGGTCCCAAAAAAATCGTTGTATATAAATTGGGAGGCATAAATTAAGCCTATTACCACCAATAAGAAAGAGGCTAGTACCCTATTAGCTTTAGGCCTAAAAAGGCTAGTTAGAAAATAAACTAATATAGCTAAAGCAATTGCAAATAACAAGGCTATGGCTAAGCCTTTGCTAGCAAAGGATGCCTTTACCAAAATCCTTACAAGTAGCTCCATATAAATTAAGGATATTACCATGTAGAATAAGAGGCTGTATCTTTTCATGCATTTTTTCATGTATGTCATTCCTTATAGTCTAGTATTATTAGTATAGTTATGATCGGCGAAAATTAAAAGGACCCTAATCGGGCTAAAGTTGTTTGTATATTAATTATACTCCTATTATTTCAGGCTGTAAAGTCCTCCTCCGCTATTGCTATTTACTGACAATAACATATAAAAATGCACCTACCCTTTAAGTGGACTCATTTTTAAAAAAGGGTTGGCGCATTGTGTACTAAAAATTATGGTGCTTATTATTCTACTGTCATTTTAGCAAATCATCTAAATAAAATTTCCCTCAGTCCACGTAGGTAATGACCATTGGCCATCTCCAGAAGACCCCTCATCAATCCACCCCTAATCCCACTAGATATCTGCATACTACGCAATGGACTACCGACACTACAGGCCATCATCATTTTAAACTCAGGGTTGCCATAGTCCTTTTTCCCGTCATAAGTTTTGCCTATCCTTTTTTCAACATACCTATATACTAACCTCATCACCAGTGAGTATGGCTTCATCTCCTCAACGGTGTTGTTCATTGTAAAGGATCCCTTTTGCGGCACGTCCTCCTCATGTTTTCTACCTAGCATCCGCTCCCAATCCCCTATTTCCAGATGGCCGCGAAGCGTAACATACCAGCTGTTTTTCTGCCATGTAGGTGCAGGAAGGTCGCTACCATCCTTTTCTACTATAGCCCTAAGGGGTAATTCATCACTACTAGGGCCTACTAAAATAGTGTAGTTACCCTTTGGAACTATCCAGCCATCTACCCATACCGCATAGCTACGTTCATCTAATACAAACTCCACAGTTTGGCTCTCACCAGCCTCTAGGAATACCTTGGTAAAGCCCTTTAGTTCTTTTACTGGACGATGAAGGCCACCTACAGGGGGCTTGACATATAGTTGTACTACCTCTGCACCTGGTCTCTCTCCACTATTTTTAACACTGACACTGACCTTGTCGCCATTCACCTCTAGCTGAGAATATTCAAAGGATGTATAGGACAAGCCATAGCCAAAGGGAAAACGTACCGATATATCAGCCTTGTCATAATAGCGGTAGCCAACATAGATACCCTCACGATATTGGGCATCCTTAAGTCCCTTGAAGTGTCCAGCGGTAGGACAGGTCTCATATGCTATTGGCCAGGTCTCCGTTAACCTACCTGAAGGATTGACACGGCCGTATAAGAGGTTTGCTATTGCCTCACCACCCGCTTGGCCCGGCAGTCCCATGTATAAAAGAGCCTTTACCCTATCTATCCATGGACACTCCACTACACTACCGGAAAGGAGGACAACTACAGTATTAGGATTGGCGCGGGCAACGGCCTCGATCATTTTTATATGTCCTTCGGGCATTTTTAAATCATCCCTGTCAAAGCCCTCCGACTCATATCGATTGGGTAATCCTGCAAATACCACAGCCACATCAGCCTGCTTTGCGGTCGAAGCAGCCTCTTCCAATAGGGCGCGGTTTGTGTTACCTCTGATATCACACCCCTTTGCAAATATGGCGTCAGGCATGGCATCTCTTGGGTTGACTAGGCGGGTAGGATTAATATGGCTTGATCCTGCTCCCTGATATCGCATAGCCCCTGCCATATGACCAATAATTGCTACAGAATCCTGGTCTGATAAGGGCAGTAGCCCCTCGTTCTTAAGTAGTACCCCGCCCTGCTCAGCCCCTCGGGCAGCCAAGGCGTGGTGCTCATCTTCATCAAACTTATATCTACCCTTTAACGCTTTTGCTGCCTTAAACACCAGGTCTAAAACCCGATTGGCACAGACATCTATGGCGCTCTCTGGCAAATCACCGGCCTTAACTGCTTCTAGGGCATCCTCTTCCATGTAGCCGCTACCACCTGGCATACTAAGGTCACAGCCTGCCTTAAAGGCCTCAATTCGGTCATGCATACCGCCCCAATCAGTAACAACCATCCCTTCAAAGC
>DASRNC010000064.1:0-10534 GCA_035647595.1 Bacillota bacterium
TTTAACTAGTTGTTTGATTAGCTCTCAAACGTTTGCTAAGCTTTACTGCTTTGCGTTATTTCCGTTATTTCTGTGTTTCCTTGGAATTGACTTTAATTCTTCACTAGTAGTCTCTTGTTTTAGGCCGGCTTGGATAAATCCAATCTCTAGCCGCAAACCTTTGACTTCTAGCATCTACACTGTTTAGTTTTCAAGGACCAATCTTAATCTCCGCTCCAAGCGGCGACTTATATATCATATCAAATCTACCACTGGATGTCAAGGAGTTTTTTTATTTTCCTACCAAGTTTCCTTATACCCGCAAAATGCTAGCGTAAATGAAACCTTTTATCTTGCTCGGAAAACTCTTTTATGAGTCTCCTTCTCTGGCAGGAATGTTATATTACCATGTATAAGGGATGGAGTCAACAGGTATTTGCATGGTTTTTTATTACATCACACCTTGTCTTCCCTATTAATTTATTCATCTAGCAAAATCTAATCTAATGATTTAAGCCTATATATAAGGAAGGGATTTTTTCAGCAGGTCAATTCCTGTTTTCAGACGGCTTAATGATTCCTCTTTACCAAGTAAGTACAGTATCTCTATCCCTCCACCTGGCGTTACCAGCTTTCCTGAAGCAGCTATCCTAACCGGCCAAAAAATTAAGTTTTTCTTGACATCCAGCTCTCTTATTAGGCCCATTAATGCTTCCTTTATACCCTCTTCTGACCAATCTTCATGCTTTTTCAGCATATCATAGGTTACTTGAAGGTTTTCATAAGAATTTTCAACCGTAGTCTTGCTTCTCTTGTGAACAAACAAGCTTGCATCATATAAAGGGAGGCTTTTCAAAAACCCTACCATGTCGGGTATCTCATTTAGGACATCGACGCGGCCATGAAGCAATTGACTTAGTTTAGTAAGATCCATTGTCTCAGGCAAGCCAACACTCTTATAATAAGGCAGTGCCATCTCATGAAATCTGTCTGGGTCCATTTGCTTGATATACTCACCATTCATCCACCGTAGCTTGTTTTCATCAAATATTGCAGGCGACTTGCTAAGGCCCTCTATATCAAAGGCCTGCTCTAGCTCCTCCAGGGTGAAAAACTCCCTCTCTCCCCCTGGGCTCCAACCTAGCAATGTAATATAGTTGACTATTGCCTCTATTAGGTAGCCTTTTTTTACAAAATCATCAACTGATGCATCTCCATCTCGCTTGCTCAGCTTCTTTTTGGCATCCTTCATTATAGGAGAAAGGTGGATATAGGTTGGTATTTCCCAGCCAAAGGCCTGGTATATCAAATTATATTTTGGCGCTGATGATAGGTATTCGCTTCCTCTAACTACAGGATTTATCTTCATTAGATGGTCATCAACGACATTGGCAAAATTGTATGTAGGCAGTCCATCGGTTTTCAATAGTACTCCCTCATCCAAGGTGGAATTCTCCACCACTATAGGGCCAAACAATTTATCGTAAAACCTTGTCGTCCCGCTCCTTGGTATTACCTGCCGTATTACATATCCTTCCTTAGCCTGCAGCTTTGCCTGGACCTCTTCTTTGCTCAAGCCCTTACAATGCCCATCATACTGAAAGCTAGTCTTATTTTTTACAGACTCCTCTCGAAGGCTATCTAAACGCTCTTTTTTACAGAAGCAATAATATGCTCCACCTTTTTCCACCAGCTCCCTGGCATACTTTTTATATATGTGCTTTCGCTCAGTCTGTATATAAGGGCCATAAGGTCCTCCAATGTCAGGGCCTTCATCGTGCTTTATCCCAACCATCTTAAGTGATTTGTAGATTATATCGATAGCACCCTCTACAAGGCGGTCCTGATCAGTATCCTCTATCCTTAAAAGAAATTTTCCGTCATTTTTCTTGGCTATGAGGTATGTGTATAGGGCAGTTCTAAGTCCACCAATATGTAAATAACCAGTGGGGCTCGGTGCAAATCTTGTTCTTACTACTGTCATAAATAATCCTCCCTGTATGATAAGAAAGTCCTTCACCATCTGGATGAAAGACCACCTAATATAGTCACCTGAATTATTTTCAGTATAGTATGGCGAAATTGTCCTGTCAAGCAAGCAGAGCTACTAAAGGCAGCAATGGCACTTCTTGTTGATATGGCATGAGTCTGCTATAATATTAGCTATATTAGTAAAATATATTTATGCCTTATTAAAAGCTTATCACAAAATACGAAAAAGGGTTTGGTTTTTATGAAATATATTGTTCTTTTAGGGGATGGAATGGCAGATTACCCCCTTGCTGAGCTAGGCAATAAGACACCTCTTCATGCTGCAAGAAAGCCTAATATAGATAGACTAGCTAGATATGGAGAGCTTGGTCTAGTAAAGACCATTCCAGATTCCCTCCCGCCAGGTAGCGACGTTGCGAATTTATCGGTTTTGGGCTATGCCCCTGAAAAATACTATACAGGGCGTTCCCCTCTCGAAGCTGCCAGTATGGGTATTATCCTAAGGGATACAGATATCACCTTTCGCACCAATCTTGTAACTTTGTCAGATGGCAGCGGATATAAGGACCGGCTTATGATAGACCATTCCTCAGATGAAATCACCACAGAGGAAGCCCACCTACTTATGGATGCCATACGGGCTAGCTTTAACAATAATTCTCTAACATTTTATAAGGGGATAAGCTACCGTCATTGTCTACTTTGGGAAAACGGTAGCCTAAACTTTGAATTGACTCCACCCCACGATATCCTAGGCGAAAGCGTCGCAGATTATCTCCCGAAGGGTAAGGATGCTCAATTTATATTGGAGATGATGGAGCAAAGCGCTAAGCTCTTAGAAAACCATCCAGTTAACATTAAAAGAATAGAGAAGGGCCTTAAGCCTGCTAACTCAATATGGATTTGGGGCCAAGGGAGAAAACCAGCCATACCTTATTTTAAGGAAATGTTTGGCCTTGACGGGGCTGTAATTTCCGCAGTTGACCTGATAAAGGGGCTGGGGATTTTAGCTGGTATGGACTCAATCGATGTGGAGGGTGCAACAGGTAACATAGATACAAATTATGTGGGCAAAGCACAGGCCGCCCTGGATTTACTAAAGGCCGGGAAGGACTTTGTCTTTGTCCATGTCGAAGCTCCGGATGAATGTGGCCATAGGTATGAGATAGATAATAAGGTAAGGTCTATAGAGCTAATCGATGAGCTAGTAATGGGTACCCTGCTAGATGGCTTGCAGGAGTATGAGGATTACAAAATCCTAGTCCTGCCAGACCATGCTACTCCCTTATCCCTAAGGACCCATACAAGGGATCCAGTGCCCTATATCGTCTACCAAAAATCCAAGGCCAGTAAGGGATTATCAGACGGGTATGATGAACAAAAAGCTGCAAATACAGGCAGGACATTTGAAAGAGGGTCTGAATTGATGGCCTATTTCACAAAATAGCCTGCTTGAGAGGAGAGCCAGCATATGAAAATCGCTATAATAGGTGGTGCTAGTAGTTATACACCTGAGCTTATTGAAGGCCTTATAGTGCGGACAAAAACGCTGCCTGTTACTGAAATTTACTTGGTTGATGTTCCAGAGGGCGCTGAAAAGCTTCATATCATATATGGACTAACCTTGAGAATGCTAAAAAAATCCAACTGCCATATAAAGGTTTTCAAAACTATGGATAGAAGAGAAGCCCTAGTTGATTGTTCATATGTAGTTACACAGCTAAGGGTGGGAGGTATGGAGGCTAGGGCCCAGGATGAGGCTATACCACTTAAATATAATCATCTGGGACAAGAAACCACTGGTGCAGGAGGCTTTGCAAAGGCCTTGAGAACGATACCAGTCCTACTATCAATTGCCAGGGATATGGAGGAGCTTTGCCCTGATGCTTGGCTTATCAATTTTACCAATCCCTCTGGTATTGTAACAGAGGCCCTATTAAAGCATACTAGAATACGGGCGATTGGACTATGTAATGCTCCAATGGGATTACATAGGAGTTTATCCGACCACCTGAAAATAGGTTGGGATGACCTTTATATCCAATTAATTGGTCTTAACCATTTAAACTGGGCAAACAAAATCTTTGTTAAGGGTAGGGATGTAACCAAAGAATTGTTTAGGGATGATAGCTTTTTAGAGTATGTAGCGGGTATCCTATCAGACCACCCCGGTTCAAAGGAGTTAGTATCTGCCTTAAAGGCTATCCCCTCCTATTATTGTAGCTATTTTTATTTTGAAAATCAGGCCATTATGAAGGACCTAAAGGACGTCGATGACGGAAAGGGAACTCGAGCTAACCATATAATGGAGTTAGAAAAGGACCTATTTAAGCTTTATGCCCAGCCTGACCTTGATGAAAAGCCTGAACAGCTATCAAAACGTGGAGGAGCCCTATA
This sequence comes from Bacillota bacterium, assembly GCA_035647595.1. Lineage (GTDB taxonomy): Bacteria > Bacillota > Clostridia > Caldicoprobacterales > DTU083 > UBA3906. Next base: position 4,369 of record DASRNC010000064.1, read on the forward strand.
TTCTGAGGCTGCCTTATCCTTAGTTGAAAGCATCCACAATGATGATGGCAAAATGCATATTGTAAACGTCATGAATAATGGAGCTATACCAGACCTACCCCATGATGGTGTCATTGAAAGCAACTGTCTAGTAAATAAAAGCGGTGCCCATCCAATAGCATCAGGCAAATTACCTGTCACCCTTTCAGCCCTTACAAAGGCAGTAAAGATATATGAACAGCTTACTATAGAGGCCGCCATAACAGGCTGTAGACAAACTGCTTTCCTAGCGCTCATGAACAATCCCTTAATACATGGTGCTGATAATGCCCTTAATATTTTAGATGATCTACTAAGGGCGCATAAGCCCTATCTAGCGCATTTTTTTGATGAGGAGGACAAGTAAGTTATGTATATTATAGGGTTTGACGGTGGTGGATCAAAAACCAGGTGTGTTGTAGGAGATTATAAGGGCAATATCCTAGCCGATATCTTAGGAGGTCCCTCCAACCATCAAAGCTGCGGACCACAGGAAACAAAGCGTGTTATTAATAGCCTATTAGACGAGGCCTTGGACGCTTCGTCGCTTAGCCAATCTGACTTAAGCTATGCATTCTTAGGCCTGGCTGGGGCGGATTTACCTGATGATTTCAAAATGCTATATTCACTACTAGAGCCTGTTTTTAAGGAAATACCAATCAAAATCGTTAATGATGCCTGGATCATCATGCGAAGTGGAACTAAGAGCCCCTGGGGCGCTGTATGTATATGCGGTACAGGTTCCAATTCCGGTGCTGCCCACCCTGATGGCAATCAGGCTATTCTAAGGTCCCTAGGCTATGATCTTGGCAACTATGGCGGTGGTGGAGATATGGCTAGCGAGGCTCTTCATTATGCCTTTCGTGCAGATGAGAAAACCGGACCTGGCACTATGCTAGAGGAGCAACTGCCAGCCATATTTGGTCTTGCTGATATGGATAAACTAGTCGGTATGTTTTATCCGAAACGGGTGCCTGATATATATCCGAAAATTAAAGAAATACCTCCTCTAGTCTTCGAGCTAGCATCAAAGGGCGATAGGGTCTGTCAAGATATTTTAATATCCATGGGAGATATTTTAGGAGATATGACAGCAGGAGTTATCAAAAGGGTCAACATTCAAGATATGGAGGTCCCAGTGGTACTTGGAGGCAGCGTTTTTAGCGGTGAAAACCCACTTTTCATTGATGCCTTTAAAATGACAATACACAGGACTGCTCCAAGAGCTCATATTATATTGCCGGACCTAGCCCCAGTCGCAGGAGCCTATCTTTACGGACTAGATACTCTAAAAATTGCTACTAACAAGCAGGTATATGATAATCTAGCTGCTAGTATCTAATTGTGACAACTATCGGCAATAATAATAGGAAAGACGTGGCTTACTATATGATTCTTTTTCTTAGTATGATAATATAATTCATAATAATTAAATGGTTGAAAGAGGCGCAAAATATGTTAGATGCAAAAATGGAGATAGCCAAGCAATTGGCTTCAATTGTTGAAGGCTTAGACGAGATGCAACTTTATGAGATGCTGGAGGTGCCACCAAACCCTGAAATGGGAGACTTTGCACTGCCCTGCTTTAAGCTGAGCAAAACCTTGAAAAAATCCCCCATACAGATCGCTGAGACCCTGGCACAAAGCATGGCCGCCAATGATTTGATAGATAGGAATGTGCCCGTATCAGGCTACCTTAATATATTTTTGGACAGGGGCAATTTCATAAATGGCTTCCTGGGCCAAGTGCTCGAGAAAAAAGAAAACTATGGTTCATCCAACAAGGGTCAGGGCAAAAACATTGTAATCGACTTTTCTTCACCCAATGTGGCCAAGCCTTTTCATATAGGCCACCTAAGGTCTACAGTTATCGGCAATTCTCTTTATAAGCTATTTGAGTTTGCTGGATACAATTGCATTGGCGTAAACCATATTGGCGACTGGGGCACTCAGTTTGGTAAGCTCATAGTTGCCTATAATAAATGGGGAAATGAAGAGCGAGTCAAGGAAGGACTTATTGATGAGCTTGTTTCACTATATGTTAAATTTCATGAGGAGGCGGACAAGGATCCTTCTCTAGAGGATGAAGCCAGGCACTGGTTTACAGAGCTGGAAAATGGAAATGAGCAAGCCCAGGCACTGTGGAAATGGTTCGTGAAAATCAGCCTTGAGGAATATGAAAAGGTCTATAAAATACTGGATGTTGAATTTGATTCATATAATGGCGAGGCCTTCTATAATAATAAAATGGAGCCCATAGTCAATGAGCTAGAGGAAAAAAATCTGCTGGAAGAAAACCAGGGCGCAATGATAGTCAGTTTAGAGGACGAGGATATGCCCCCCTGCCTTATAATTAAAACAGACGGCAGTACCCTATATGCTACCCGTGACATAACAGCAGCAATTTACCGCAAAGACCATTATGACTTTGATAAGTGTATATATGTTACAGGGGTATCCCAAAACCTCCACTTCAAGCAGTGGTTTAAGGTCATTGAAAAAATGGGCTATGATTGGCATAAGGACCTCTACCATGTCCCCTTTGGAACTGTCAGTATCGGCGGAGAAAAATTAGCCACACGGACAGGCAAGGTAATATTGCTAGATGACCTCTTGACTCAGGCCATTAACAAGACCAAACAGATAATCGAAGATAAGAACCCTAACCTTGAGAACAAGGAAGAAGTAGCCCGCCAAATGGGAGTCGGTGCTATAGTCTTTGGTGACCTATTTAGCAACCGTATAAAGGATGTATCCTTCTCCTGGGATGAGATACTCAATTTCGACGGAGAGACCGGCCCATATGTGCAATATACCCATGCACGGGCTTGTAGTCTTATTAGAAAAGCTGGTAAATCAGTAGATTACAAGTTTGATAGTAGCCTACTGACAGGCAAGGAAGAGTATCAGCTATCAAAAACCCTGTCCCTTTTTCCCAGCAAGGTGGACCAAGCATTAGATGGACTTGAGCCCTCTATAATCACCAGGTATCTCGTGGATATTGCCCACGAATTCAATCGTTTTTATCACCAATGTCCTATCCTAGTAGAGGATGTGTCCCTGCGAGGCTCTCGGTTGGCCCTGGTTTTAGCTACAAAGATGACCTTGGCTAATGGCTTGCGCCTGATAGGACTGAGCGCGCCTGAACGGGTTTAATAAGTTAGCATTATAGTGGATTAGGAGTTGAGGAAAATGCCTAGGTATGGCGTGTTAATGCTTCCCTCATACAACCGCGTATATTTTCAATCCTCCATAGAATTGGCAATATCAGAGCTTGGTGTTGCCAACAAGCAGTTGAAACAAAAATGCACTGATATAATGACAGAAGAAATAGCCGGTGTTAATTATTTAGTCTTCAATACAAAAGAGCCCTTAGATAAAGAAGATATTAAGCTTTTATCGAGGCTATCCTTTGTATACGCCTTGTACGAACTTTTAGCTGACGACCAGCTGAGGCTTCTTCCTGTAGCGCTTGATCCCGACTACCATTTTAGCGACGATATCGTATCCATACTTAAATATTCCGGTAAGACCAATGAAAATTTCACCAGGCTTTTGGTCAATATAGCCTGGATTACAAGTGATAGCTTTGGAAAAGAGAGGCCCCACCTATTAGACCCAGTATGCGGACGCGGGACCTCCCTATTCCAGGGACTGATCTATGGCTTTAATACTTCAGGTATTGAGCAGGACAAAACCGCCATAAAACAAGCTACTACCTTTTTTAGCAGGTACCTTAAAACAAAGCGGTTCAAGCACACAGCAAGCCAATCTAAGATGAGTGAAAATAAAAAGAAAATCTGTGATATAACCGTCTTTGAAACAAGCCGTGACAAGGAATCATACAAGGCAGGCGATAAAATGTTGGCTGCCTTTTATAGGGGCGATACGAGAAATGCCGCAAGGCTTATTAAGAATAAATCTGTAGATATGATAGTCGGTGACCTCCCCTATGGGGTAAAGCATGGTAGCAATGCAAAAACAGGCAGCTTTAGCCGCAACCCAGCCGGACTTTTAAGGGAGGCCCTCCCCCACTGGTATAAGCTATTAAAAAAGGGTGGGTCTATAGTATTGTCATGGAATACTTATCTTTCTAGTAAGGATGACCTAGCCCAGATAATGCAAGACTCAGGCTTTAAACTGCTAAGCGGTGACCCCTATAATGGATTTGCCCATAGGGTTGATCAGGCAATCATAAGGGATATAATTGTAGGCAAAAAATAGGGCACTTTCCTTATGACCCTATAGCAAGAAGGACTAGATATCAGGAGGTATATGGACGTGAAAAAAATCATCTTGACAGGCGGAGGCACTGCAGGTCATGTAACACCTAATATGGCCCTTATACCAGACCTCAAAAGGGCTGGCTGGGAAGTACACTATATCGGCACAAAAAACTCCATCGAGGAAGACCTCATATCGCCCATTGATGGCGTTTTCTATCATACAATAAAGTCTGGTAAGCTCCGCAGATATTTTGACATAAAAAACTTTACAGATCCCTTCCGGGTGCTTGCAGGTATAGGCCAATCCCTTGCCCTAGTCAAAAAAATAGGACCTAAGTTTGTCTTTTCCAAGGGTGGTTTCGTTTCTGTACCTGTTGTTATAGGCGGATGGATGAACAGGGTACCTGTCATGATACATGAGTCGGATCTAACGCCTGGCCTTGCTAATAAAATTGCTGGTAAATTTGCAAAAAAAATATGTGCCACATTCCCCGAAACCATGGACTATCTACCCAGAGAAAAGGCTGTACATACAGGTACACCCATTCGACCAGAGCTTTTTAAGGGTGAAAAAAAGAAGGGCTTGACCCTATGTGATTTTGCCCCAGATAAGCCCGTTATCCTTGTAATGGGTGGTAGTCTGGGCTCCCTTGCCATAAATAATTCAATACGGTCTATCCTAGATAGGCTAACAAAACGGTTTTCAATAGTTCATATCTGTGGAAGGGGTCATCTTGATGAAAGGCTAGAGGGTAAAAGTGGCTATAGGCAATTTGAGTATGTAAGCGAGGACCTAGCTCATCTTATGGCAATGGCTAACATAATCATTTCCCGGGCTGGGGCCAATTCAATATATGAGTTTCTCGCCCTTAAAAAGCCTTCACTTTTAATACCCCTACCCCTTAGTGCCAGCCGTGGCGACCAGATTTTAAATGCCAGGTCCTTTCAAAGACAGGGTTTTTCAAAAATCCTAATGCAGGAAAATATGACTGATGATACACTTTATGAGAGCATTATGGACCTACAGCTAAACAGAGATAGGTATATAAAAGCCATGAACGAGAGTGATATGGACAATAGTATAGATTTGATATTTGAGCAGATAGACAGGCTGAGCAATTAGTCTAAAGACGGTATTTTGATTTTAACGACATTTATGTAATATACTAGATTGACTTTAGTCACTTCTCCACAATATGTGAACAATTATTGACTTATCCACAGGTTTACATAAGTTTTTTTCGCTGGGAGCGAAATAATCCCCATACTTATCAACATAGTCCACAGGGGTTTTCCCCGTTTCTCCACAAGTTATGGATAAATATCTCCATAATCGATTAAAGAAAGAGGCTTTAATAGGCCAAATGTTTCTCCTCATGGCCAGGCAATATAGCGGTCTAGTATAGCAATAAATTGTCCCAAGCCTACTGCATCCTCCTCATCAAACCTAGCCTTTATAGGACTATCTATATCTAAAACACCTACAAGCCTACCATTTGTCACAATCGGCAACACGATTTCAGATTTTGATGCCTCATCACAGGCTATATGTCCCGGAAATAAGTGAACATCTCTAACTATCTGCACTTCTCTTTTTTCTGCAGACCTGCCACACACACCCTTGCCCATTCCTATCCTAACACATGCAGGCTTGCCTTGAAATGGCCCTAGGACTAGGCCTCCGTTTTTATGTAGATAAAATCCCGCCCAGTTTATAGTGTCCATACCAAGGTATAAAAGTGCAGCTGAATTGGCAAGGTTGGCAAGCCAATCTGTTTCAACCCTTATAAGTTCCTTCAAATATGAATTAAGCTCTTGGTAAAAGCCCTTTTTGTCCCTTGTGCTTATATCATCCATGGAAAACAAAAGTCCACATTCCCTTCTAATATATACTATACTTATCAATCATTTTAATATAAAGG
>DASRNC010000065.1:0-3938 GCA_035647595.1 Bacillota bacterium
GTATATATATATGGAGGAAAATATGAAGTCTATTAATGATCTTATTGTTAGAAGGTTTACAAAGGAGCTGGCTGGCGACAAGGACAGGACCGTCTATGATCTCTTTGAGTGGAAGACCGTTGATGTATTTATCAAGGATTATTCAAAGGACAAGGTTATATGCGACATGAAGGATTTAGAGTTCCCTGTTGGATATTCACAAAATGCATGTGACATTATAGCTTCCCACTACTTTCGAAAGGCTGGGGTACCAAATGAGATAGGCTATGAAAATAGTATGCGACAAGTGATACACCGGATGGTTTCTTTCTGGGTAAGTGCCATGCTAGACGAGAGGATGATTGACACTGAGGATCAAAAACAGATACTTTATGATGAACTTGTATTTTTGATGCTGTCTCAGGCATGGGCCCCCAATTCACCTCAATGGTTTAATACCGGGCTAAAGCTGGCCTACGATATTGACGCAGAGGCTGATGGACTCTTTTATTATGACTTAGAAAAAGAGAAGGTAGTAGAGAGCGCAGACAGGTATACGAGGACCCAGGCTTCGGCTTGCTTTATTATATCCATAATGGACAAGCTCATGGGAGAGCAATCCATCTCAGAGCATTATGTTACTGAAACAAGGCTGTTTAAGGGGGGTTCAGGGACAGGTACCAATTTTTCCACCTTGCGTGGTGAGGGCGAAAGGCTGTCAGGAGGCGGATATTCATCTGGACTACTCAGCTTCCTCAAGGGTTTTGATAAAAACGCGGGTGCCATCAAATCAGGAGGAACTACCAGACGTGCAGCCAAGATGGTTATAGTCGATGATGACCATCCTGATATTTTAAAATTTATAAACTGGAAGTCTGCTGAGGAGGACAAGGTACGAGCCCTTGGTAAAATGGGCTATGATACAGACTTTAACGGCGAAGCCTATAATACGGTATCGGGGCAAAATAGTAACAACTCCATCCGCCTATCAGATGAAACCATGTCAAGTATAATAAATTTAGGTGAGGAGCCGGATGCAACTATTCCCATTCGCGGGCGAGTAGACGATCAAGTTGGTAAAGAGCTACCGGTAAGAGAGCTTTGGGATTCTATAAATAAGGCAGCCTACTCTTGTGCTGACCCGGGCCTACAATTTCATGGCAGGTTCAATGAATGGCACACCTGTCCAGCAGGAGAAGATGGGGACCTGTGGGCTGACCACAACCAACTAAAGGCTACCAACCCATGTAGTGAGTATGCCTTTCTAAACGATACAGCCTGCAACCTTGCCTCAATAAACCTTTATAAATTTTATGATGCTGATACAGACACCTTCAAAGTAGATGACTTTAAGCATACTATTGCCTTAGTTCAATTGGTACTGGAGGCATCTATACATTGGGGTCAATTCCCAACAGAGCAGATAGCAAGGCGGTCCCACCTATTTAGGACTACTGGACTTGGTCCAGCTAACCTTGCCTCCATTCTCATGGCTAGGGGGCTGGCCTACGACTCCGAGGAAGCACGTACCATGGCCGAGGCGGTTATGGGCATAATGACAGGCTACTCCTATTATGTTTCCTCACTTATGGCTGAAAAGATGGGAGCATTTGAAAAATATGATATTAATGCAGACCATATGCTAAGGGTTATCCGCAACCATTCTAGGGTGGCAGGCGCCATGACGGATGAATATGAAGACTTAAGCTATGAACCTATGACAGTTGATCATACAATCCTAGACGACATGGGCTTGACTGAGGTTAGCAAGGCCTTAAAGGATGTATGGAAAAGAGCCTTGGACAGTGGTAACAAGCATGGTTACAGGAATGCCCAGGTCACAGTTGTTGCCCCTACAGGTACGATTTCATTTGCTATGGACTGTGGTGCAACCTCTATAGAGCCCTTCTATGCCCATGTAATATATAAAAAGCTGGCTGGTGGCGGGTCTATGGTCATGGTAAACCCTGTTATAGAAAAAGCCCTTGAAAATCTGGGCTACAATGAAGAAGAGATAGGAGATATAGTAAATTACATCCTACGCCGTGATGAAAACGACAATATAATAGACGGTAAGATAGAGGGAGCGCCCAGGCTCAAGCCAGAACACTATAAGATATTTGATACTGCAGGCAAGTCTGGTACAGGAGACAGGTATATTTCACCGGAGGGCCATGTGCTCATGGTTTCTAGTATTACTCCTATGATATCGGGCTCCGTTTCCAAGACAGTAAACCTACCCTATTCTGCCACGGTTGAGGACATCGAAGATATCCACCTGCTCGCATACACCACCGGCACAAAGGCTATTGCTATATACCGAGACGGGTCAAAGGCCAGTCAGCCCCTTAGCTCCTCTAAGGAAATAAAGGAGGAAAGACTTGAGGATTTAAATTATCATCAGCTGCTTGGCATGGCCAGAACAATAAAGGATGGTGTACCAATCAGGGTGAAGGCTCAAGGACGTAGGGCTGGCTATACCCATAGTGCAAAAATCGGTGATATTGAGCTTTACATAACTATAAACTTCTATACAGATGGCAGGATTGCTGAGTTATTCATCTCCACCGACAAGGAGGGAACAGTCGTCAAGGGCCTATTGGCATCCTTGTCCAAGGCTATTTCCAATATGCTGCAGTACAATATACCTGCTAAGGACATATCAAGGATGCTTAGGGGGCAACAGTATGAGCCCTCTGGTTTTGTCAGCAGACACCCCTTTATAAAACAGGCCTCATCCATATCCGATTTGGTCAGCAAGATTATCGACATAGAATTGGGTGATTACTCAAGATGTCAGGTAAAACCAGGAGATTATGATGAGGATAGTTTACCCATATCATCCCGCGACTGGGTAACTGCAACCGTTAGTGAGCCATCTGAGGATGATGATTCAGTAAGGGTATACGGCGAGACCTGTGCTACCTGCGGGAGTTCACGATTGCGCAAGAACGGGACCTGCAAGGTTTGCGAGGATTGTGGCGCTACGACTGGTTGCTCTTAATAGACAAGTTATTTTTACTTGTGACTATGGTGTGACCAAGATAATAGCTGCCTGTGACTACAATGTCTATAATTAACCTATATACTCAATTGAACACCTTAACATGGGTTCAAATTATTTGTGGAGTTGATTACAGGTGGATAATGTAGTAGATAAGGTAGCTATTGATTTAGTGGACAAGGGTGGAGAGGGAGACCTAATCTTCCCGACAGAAAAAAGGTACAAGCCTAGCAAGAAAAGAGGCACAGTAAGGGCTATTGGAAATGTCCTTAGTTGGCTTTTGATAGTTTTTTTGATGCTCTTGCTTTTAACCTTGCTCCTTGTATTTATGCAATCCCGGTCTGACGGGTCACACACTTTACTGGGATATCAGATATATGCTGTTCGAAGTAATAGCATGAGCCCAGCCTTCGATACAGGTAGCTTGATAGTGACAGAGCAAATAGATACAGGGCAAATTGAGCTGGGTGATATTATCACCTACAAACAAAATAGTGGTGCTACTGTAACCCATCGGGTTATTGATATTATTGATGACCAGGGTAGAAGTTTTCTCACTAGGGGGGATGCAAATATTATGACTGACCTGGCCCCTGTAGCTGCTGAGGCCGTTCTTGGCAGGGTGGTGGTATTCATCCCCTATTTGGGCCACCTAATAGGTTTTGCAGGAACAAAGGCTGGAATCGCCCTACTACTCATTGTCCCTGGGCTGGCTATCTTGCTCCACCAAACAAGGTCGCTTGTTAGCTATCTTAAAAAGAAAAAGCAGTCTAGCCAGCAGGCCGTATAGGATAGGTATACTGGCTCTTATAGGGCCGTTTAATATAGGGGAAGGTATATACAAAATACTCCTTTTTTTTAGGTTGATCCGAATATTGGGTCAACCTTTGTTGCATTATGGCAACAATATAACAAAATAACCTAAATAATTCTATGTTGACAGTATATGTATACT
>DASRNC010000066.1:0-2224 GCA_035647595.1 Bacillota bacterium
TTTATAATACTTGCTATAGAACCACTTAATATAGTAATAATCACTTCAGTTCACCGACAAAGTCTTCAATTCTAGAAAGACCTTTTTCTATATTTTCCTGTGCTACTGCATAGGATAAACGGACAAACCCTTCCATGCCAAATGCCTCTCCAGGTACTAAAGTAACCATTTTAGCATTTAATAGTTCCTTGGCAAAGGTTAAGGAGCTATCGATTATCTTACCATTATGCTTTTTGTTTATAATATCCCTGATATTCACCATAACATAAAAAGCGCCACACGGGATGCTGCAGCTTAAGTTATCAATAGAGTTCACAGTATTCACCATATATAAACGCCTTTTATTAAGCTCTGTGTTCATCTTAGAAATAAAGTCACTATTCATACTTAGTGCTGCTACTGAAGCATATTGCGCAATAGAATTTGGGTTAGAGGTGGAATGTGATTGTATATTGCACATTGTTTTTATAACATCCCTTGGTCCTGCAGCATATCCAATACGCCAGCCTGTCATAGCATAGGCCTTTGATAGGCCATTGACTGTAATTGTGTGGTTCTTAATATCTTGGCTCAAACCAGCTACACAAGTGTGCTCCTGGTCTCCGTAAATTATTTTCTCATATATCTCATCAGATATAATATAGAGGCCCTTTTCAGTAGCTAGCTCCGCCATCTCCCTCAAGGTTTGCTCGGGGTAAACAGCGCCAGTAGGGTTGTTGGGACTATTTATGATAATTGCTTTAGTCTTAGGCGTTATTGCCTTTTCAATTGCACTGACTACTATGTTAAAACCCTTCTCCTTATCTGTGTCAACAAAAATTGGAACACCATAGGCCATTTTCACAAGCTCTGGATAAGAAAGCCAGTACGGCTTTAATATAATAACCTCATCTCCAGGGTTTAGGATGGCTTGAAAGACATTATGTAAAGTATGTTTTGCTCCATTTGATACGATGATTTCATCTATAGAATAGTCTACAAAGTTATCTCTATTGAGCTTGGCTGCTATCACATTCTTTAATTCGATTGTACCAGATACAGGTGTATATTTGGTTAAACCTTTCTTTAAAGCTTCATTTGCCGCTTTAACAATATAACAGGGTGTATCAAAATCTGGCTCTCCTGCACCAAACCCCACTACATCCAGGCCCTCTGCTTTCATTTGCTTGGCTGTTTGATCAATAGAGAGAGTTAAGGACTCTGTAATATCCAAAGCCTTTCGAGATAAATTCATTTATAATTGTCCTCCTAATATGAAGTATGTAAAAATTAACCCCTCTTTTTTTAAAAGTAATTATATCATGGAACAAATGACTAGTCTATCAAAATTGGCGAACCCACTTACTTTAGCACACTTTTTAGCACCCTTTTAAAATTGCCGTGTGCTATTTTTTTAACATCATCTTCGCTATAATTAAGTCTTAAAAGGTCATTAATAATTAACTTAAAGCCTTCTGGACCCACTATACCCTCGGGCGTGTTTTCGATGCCATCAAAATCAGAACCAAAACCTATTACATCTATCCCCCCTATTTTTGCCATGTGTTCTATATGGCTAATTATATCCTTTACTGTTGCCTTATTACCATCAGTTAAAAAGGCTGGATAAAAATTAACTCCAATAATACCCTTATTGTCTGCAACTGCTCTTATCTGGCTGTCTGTTAGATTTCGCGGATGGCTAGCAACCTTATATGCATTCGAATGAGTAGCAGCTATTGGTTTTCTTGATACTTCAAGCACATCATAAAATCCCTTTTTGGATATATGCGATAGGTCTACTAACATACCCATATGATTCATCTCTTGAACTACTAGATAGCCAAAGCTAGATAAACCTCCATTTGATTTGTCTTCTAGGACTCCGTCAGCTAGCTCATTCCTATAGTTCCATGTAAGTGTAAGTGAGCGCACACCTAGTTTGTATAATATCCGGAGATTGGATATCTCAGCTTCTAGTATGTCACCACCCTCAACTGTCAACATGGCTCCTATCCTACCTTGTTTATGTGCATCCCATATGTCTCTATAGCTTAATATGGGGTGGAATATTTCATCATGGAGCTTTAGCATATTGTCATAAGTATGAATAAGGTTTAGTCCTCGCTTGAGACTGCTATGATACCTGGTCTTTGGGCTTATCCAGCAGGCGAAAAATTGCATACCAACCATGCCATCTCGAAGTCCATCTATGCTAATATGCGTCTTATCACCCTTATACAAG
>DASRNC010000067.1:0-3410 GCA_035647595.1 Bacillota bacterium
ACTTAAGGCCGTGTTCATCTACTTTTACAGTATTTATTGCCCCTCTTACTCCCCCCATACCACATTCGATATGCCCACCTTCAAAAGCAGGCCCCGCAGCAGTTGCACAGGTCACAATTTTATCTTGATTGCCTAGGGCGATTTCACCGTTAGTTCCTATGTCTATCATCAATGAAAGCTCCTGTTCTTGTGCCATACCACAGGCTGTTATGCAGCTTAGGGTGTCAGCCCCTATATATCCAGCCGATAATGGAAGGGATGTCACAAGGGCTTTATCATAGGTATCGATACCAAGTTCAACTGCCTTTACATCTTTAAGTCTCGTGAAAACTGGATTAAAGGGCGAAGCTGCTATTTGGCCCACGGGCGCCCCTACAAGCATATGTATCATTATTGTGTTACCTACAAGATTCAAGTGATATATATTGTTTTTTCGTATATGATATTGGTTCTCAAAATATGTTAACATACGGTTAATCTCTTGGACTAGTAGTGAGCTTAGCTTTTTAAGCCCATGCTTGTTTTCCATGGTATAATCAATCCTTGAAATTACATCATCACCGTATTGTTTTTGGGGGTTTATTGATGAATAGACACCAAGCTCCTCCCCTGTATTTAAGTTTATCAAGACGCCTGCTATCGTAGTTGTACCTATGTCAAGGGCGAGCCCATAACAATCATGAGCTGTGTCTCCACCCTCAATTGAAATAATCTCATCATTTGTATAGGCCAAAGTGACCTTATAATCAAACCTATTTAAAGTGTATGAAAGCTCTTTAATCAAATCTATATCCAATATATCTATACCATTAGCAATGCTCTCTATTCTATCTGTATCAGCACGCTGGTCCTCTATGTCTGGCTTATCTATTTGGAAATACCTTTTTTTTACTAGTGGGTCCAAGGATGCACTATAGTATCCATCTGTCAATATATTTGCCCTGCCGCTATATGTTTCCATTAGCTGGACCTCTAGGTCTTCTTGGATCTCTATTCTGCATGCCAGCCTGTATCCTTTTATCCATTCCTCTTGTGATATCACTTCATTCTCAGAGTAGGGAGTGCTTAATACACTAGGCCCCATTAATATCTTGACCATGCATTTCCCACACAAGCCCTTACCCCCGCATGGAGCAATCAAATCCAAGTCCATTGTCCTTAAGTGGTCAAGTAGGTTTTTCCCTGATACCTGCTTATCGTTTTTAATATATATGGTGTTCAAGTGTAACTATCCCCCTGATTTTTCTCACTGCCTCTTCCTATTTAACTAGGTATATCTAGTGCGGAATTCAGTATCGTCAATGTTTTACTCAACATCTCATCGACTGTGAAATTATCCAAGCTATCCCGTCTTGCTCGTTTCCCCATCAGCACAGTTCTTTCACGATCGGAGATAAGAAAATCAATTGCTTCAGCAATTTTTTTTATATTGCCGGGCTCTACCAGTATGCCATTTGTATTGTGGTCAATAAGCTCTGGTATGCCTCCGGTCTTAGCTGCTATTATTGGAAGACCAAATTGCATCGCCTCTAAAACCGATATCCCCATGCCCTCTGAGAGTGATGGTGCCACAAAAATATCAAACGATCTGTAGTATTGAGCAACTGATTCCACATGACCTGTAAAGATTATTTTGTCTATTAGGTTTAATTCATTAGCCTTAGCCTCTATTCTTGACCTATCAGGGCCAGATCCTACTATAATTAGCCTTATATCATGGTGCCTTATATGTTTTAATGCACAAACCAAACTATCAATACCCTTAGAAGGTATTAGGCGTCCTACTGTACCTAGTACTATCTCATCATCATTTATGCCCCATTTTTGCCGTATACTTATTTCCTCTCTAGCCTGTATACCCGTTAATCCATTATAAACAACATTTATGTTTTTTCTGCCAGATAATTGCTCCTGGACGCTCTGCATTAATGCCTTTGATACTGTTATATAAGAAGTAGTCCATCTGGACATAAACCTTTCAAAACTATTTATCAGTCGGCATGTTAACTTGCTCCTATTGTAGAGGGTAAAGTTGTGAATAGTGTATACCGACCTAATCCCCCTTAGAACAGCTGCTAGTCTCCCTACTGCCCCAGCTTTAAAGCCATGGCAGTGGATAATGTCCGGTTTAAGCTTCTTTACAAGCCTAACTAATCTACTAGTAGTGGATAATAGTTTAATAATAGAGCCATCTGCGATACAAATATTATATACTATAGCTCCTGACTTAGACAGGTCATTTTGTACTTTTGATTCAAAGCTACATACAGTTGCCACCTTATGGCCTGAATTTAATAAACCCTTAACAAGCGATATATAATGGTTTTTCATACCTCCCGTGGAAGGCCCTATAATCTCCATTATGAACATTAGCTTGATCCTCCCCTGAGGGAATTTTGGTCTTGTTTCCTTAAATAGTCACACACTAGCATTATAAAGGGTAATGCAACAAATATAATGGAAGTCGCTGCGGCCACTATACCAGAATCATTTGTCAGCAGGGCAGCTACACTTCCAATAATCCCCGACCCTAATCCTTTTGCCATCACTGGATATCGCCTTGATACCTCTCGTACGACTCCTACTGGCCTAAACAACAAGGTACCCATGCTCAAAAGAGACAATATAAACACTCTTGTCCATATTGTATACCTGAAGAGTCTGATGTTCATGGAAATTTTTCTTTTTATAATGTTGGAAATTTCAAATAAGCCATTTTGTCTCACTAGGTTAATCGTCTGCCCCATATGAGACTGACTGTCTATAGATTTTGTGCTGTCTATAAGAAATGCAAATATAACAAGGCTCGAGGCAAAAATACCAATATATATTGCATTCTTAATCCTTATCTTTCTTTTCTCACTTAAGATAAATAAGCTAGCAAAAGCAATCCCTGCTGATATTGTTCCGCCCACATTTGCGCCTAAGCTTGGATACGCTAGTATTATAATAGTTAAAATAGGGATAAGGAAAATCAGGGGTCTTATCCTCCCTTTATTTACCATGTGCCTAGTCTTTTCCAATAAGGCACTACAGCCCGTACAAGTGCCCCCTATTAATATGCCCATGTATTCATTGCCAATTCCATAAAAGCGTGCTCCACTTATAGTGTCATAGCCAAGCGGTGAAGCCTTAATAAGCTTGGCTCCAAATATTTGGTCTATCAACAAAAGACCTACTGTTGCTAGACTTATTATCATGATTTTATAAACAGTATCAGTCTTTAAATTATATAATAGGCCTGCTATCAAACCTGCTACAAGCCAAGAAATTGCAAAGGTCACTGGCAGATAAGAATGGTGGAAAAGGGGCAGTATTAGATAAGAAATAGGGATACTCAATAAGAATAATATGCCAGCATATACTAGCTTTATTAACTTTTTTCGCTTAAAAGTGATTATAAACAAAGC
>DASRNC010000068.1:0-3654 GCA_035647595.1 Bacillota bacterium
GTATATAATATACAAAACATGTATGGCCCGCAGCAAGAACGTTAACTTTCCACTAGGCCTTGCTAGCTTGCCCGTTTCCTAGCTTGAATTTGTCATGAATAGCCTGTACAGCCCTTTCCACCTTGTCGTCGCCTATAATGCAGGAGACCTTTATTTCAGATGTACTTATCATCTTTATATTTATGTCGGTCTCTGACAGAGCCTCGAACATAGCAGCTGCAACACCTGGATGATTAGTCATCCCAGCGCCTACGATAGAAACCTTGGCTACATCACTTGTAAAGCTTACTTTTTTTGCCCCTATATATTCAAGGTTCTTATTTATCACCTTGACGCTATCGGATAGCTGGGACCTCTGGACAGTAAAGGAAATATCCTTTGTATCATCCCTGCCACTGCTTTGTACTATTACATCTACATTAATGCCAGCATCGGCTAATAGCTTAAATATCCTGTGAGCAATGCCGGGGATATCACTAACTCCTATTACTGTAATCCTTGCAGTATCCGTATCATAGGTAACACCCTTTATAACTGTTCTCTCCATACTGGTTGACTCCTTTATTATAGTACCCTCGTTTTTGTTTAGGCTGGACCTGACTACTAGTTTGACCTTGTAGTTGTCCGCCAGCTCAACTGACCTATTTTTCAATACCCTGGCACCTAGACTAGCCAGCTCAAGCATTTCCGAGTATGTGACCTCATCTAGCTTTCTTGCATCCTTTACTATCCTTGGATCCGCTGTATAGATACCATCAACATCAGTATATATCTCGCAATAATCAGCCTCTAATGCTGCTGCTAGTGCAACTGCCGATGTATCCGAGCCACCTCTGCCAAGTGTAGTCACGTTCCCGTTTTCATCTATGCCCTGAAAGCCTGCAACAATGACAATCTTGCCCTCATCTAGCTCCTTTTCTATCCTTTCACTGCATATACTCTCTATCCTGGCGCTACCATAGCTACCATCAGTCCTTATAGATACCTGTCTCCCGGTCAAAGATACAGCCTGGTATCCCAGACTTTCTAATGCCATTGCCATTAGGGATATGGATATGTGCTCTCCTGTTGAAAGCAGCCTATCTAGCTCTCTTTTTGATGGATTATCATTTATCTCACTAGCCTTGGCAATAAGCTTATCAGTGGTATCCCCCTGGGCAGACAAGACGACTACGACCTTGTCTCCATCCCTTTGCCTTTGTCCTATCCTCTTTGCTACATTTATCATACAAGTAGCATCTGCTATAGAGCTACCACCATATTTTTGTACTACTAACCCCAATACATTTTCCTCCCAATCTAGTGTGAACCTCTCACAATGATATTCTAATAACATTTAATATACCGCCAACTGAGTCTAGTTTTGAAACCCTATCCTCTATATTACTTAGGTCTGACTCTATTATCGGTTGGGTCAATACCACGACTTGCCCTGATAAGTGGTCTTCCTTGGATACATAGACCGCTTCCTCAGCAAGGAAACTGCCAGCTTCTTTTTTAAACTCTTCTACGTCCTCTACTTTTATCCTCATATAGTACTTATAGACAAGCTGCTGTGTATCTAGTAGGGTTGCACAAACCTCACTGTTTGCAACCACATTATGCGAGCTCTCAGGGTGCTTGGCTGCTTCTATAATATCTCCTACAACTGCGCTGGCAGTTGGGAATTTACCTGCCCCCCTCCCGTAAAACATAACATCTCCTATAGCGTCTCCCTTTACAAGAATGGCATTGAATACATCCTCAACATCGGCTAGAGGATGATTAATTGGGAGCATAAGTGGGCTTACAATGGCAGAAATCCCTTCTTCAAATTTTTGTGCATGGGCTACAAGCTTTATAACGTAACCAAGCTCTGCTGCATAAATTATATCCTCCCTGGATATTTTTGATATACCTTGGGTACTTATATGATTGGCCCTAACCTGCTGCTCAAAGGCGATCGAGCATAGAATGGCAATCTTTCTTTGGGCATCAATTCCATCTATATCGGAGGAAGGATCCCTTTCTGCATAGCCGTTTGCTTGGGCATCTGATAGTGCCTCCGAGAAATCCTTGCCCTTGTTTTTCATCTCTGAAAGTATATAGTTAGTTGTCCCGTTAAGAATACCTGTAATCTCTGTAATATTATTGCCTGCCAAGCAATGCTTTAAGGGTCGGATTATTGGTATACCTCCGCCGACACTAGCCTCATAAAGGTATTCCACTTTATTTCGCTCAGCTATATCTTGAAGCTCTGCCCCATGCTCAGCTACAAGCTCCTTATTGGAAGACACAACAAATTTCCCCGCCTCCAATGCTTTTTTTGTTAACCCATATGCAGGGTCTATTCCACCCATTACCTCAACAACTATACTTATCTCAGGGTCATTTATTATTTCTTGCGGGTCCTTTGTAAATAGGTCGCTATAGGCTAGTTCAGGAAAGTCTTTTATATCAAGAATCCTCTTTACCACTAGCTCTCCACTAGCCCGCTTTGCTATGCTCTCCTTGTTTTTGATTAGAAGCTCCACAACACCTGAGCCTACAATCCCATGTCCTAATACTCCAATAAAAGTCATATCCTCTTCCTCCCGATACTCATTCCTGTCCTATTACTTCAATCCTTTGTACGCCTTTTATTTCATTTAGCTCGTGAATCATTCTTTCCTGGTCGTGTTCCATCTGCCTCGTATCGACAGAAATTGTGACATTAGCCACCCCGTGGATGGGAATATTCTGATTTATGGTTAGAATATTGCCCCTGCGAAGTGCTACAGCGTTTAGTATGGTGGACAGAACCCCCGATAAATCTAAAAGCGTAAGTGACAGCGTGATAATCTTGCCCCGGTTTGCTTGTGAAAATGAAAAGACTGAGTCCTTGTATTTATAGAAAGCGCTTCGACTTATGCCTGCCTTTTTAACTGCATCATTTACCGTCTTGGCCTCACCTGTTGCAAGTAGCATTTTAGCCTTCATCACATTGTGAAACACTTGGGGAAGTACGCGGCGATTTACTATGTAAAACACATTTTCCTTATCCTTAGCCACAGCAAGAGGCTCCTTTTTGTATCTGTCACATGTACATTTGTATTCGTATGATGGAATTTTACCACGGTGGCCACCAGGTTACAAGTTGGGAAATTGAATGGATTTCAGAGTTTTTAAGTATATACCTCTATCATAGTTAGGATTACTCTCTTTTTCACACCAACACCTATTTTATTTGCAGTTTTATTAGACTATGACTGGATTTGAACCATACATAAACAAAGGACAACTATTCCATGCATAAATTTCTATTTTTCCAGCAAAATATGCTTAGGAGGTGTCGTTAGTTATGAATTTATCACAAAAGGAAAGATTGCTTTTAGAGGACCAAATGTCACACGAGGAGATATGCATACAAAAATATAACAACTATGCAGCACAAGCACAGGATCCTGAGTTGAAGCAAATGTTTCAAGCGTATGCACAGCAAGAACAAGAGCACTATGATACTTTAAATCAGATGCTCAGCGGCCAGGTGCCAAACATGCAACAGCAGGCGCAACAAGAGCAACAACAAGCTCAAGGTCAGCAAAAACAGCAGCAGGCTCAAGGTCAGCAAGCGCAACAAGGCCAACAAGGAATGCAGGCTATGCAAGATCAATCAGATGAAACCCTATGCAATGA
>DASRNC010000069.1:0-12621 GCA_035647595.1 Bacillota bacterium
TTTTAGAAATATACAACCCTCTTACCCAAGAGGGTTTTATTTATATCAGTATATGTTTCCGTGTGATAAGCACCTAACCAATAAATCAGGGTGTGAAAGGAGGTGCGTGAAATGTCCGTTAGAGAAGAAAAGGTTAAGGTAGTCAATGAAATAAGGAAAAAGCTTGAAGGTGCCAGTAGTGTGATCCTACTTGACTATCGTGGATTGACAGTAGAAGAGGTTACGCAGCTTAGAAAAGAGTTTCGTGAAAAGGATGTAGACTACAAGGTTTACAAAAACACAATGACTGAGCTAGCTTTAAAGGAGCTAGGGCATGACGGTTTGATAGAGCATATGACAGGCCCTACTGCAATTGCTTTTGGAACAAGTGATCCAGTAGCTCCCGCCAAGATACTAACTGAGAATATTAAAAAGCTAAAAAAGATGACCTTAAAGGCAGGCATGGTAGACGGCAAACTGATCGATGTTGACGAGATAAAGGCCCTGGCAGAGCTCCCCTCAAGAGAAGAGCTTATCGCCAAGATGCTCGGTAGCATGAATGCACCAATATCAGGTCTTGTAAATGTATTGAGTGGCCCAACGCGTGGACTCGCCTGTGCCCTTAATGCTATAAAGGAACAAAAGGAAGCATAATTATAATTTTTTTAAATTTAGGAGGATAATAAAATGAAAAAAGATGACATAATGCAAGCGATAAAAGATATGACAGTTTTGGAACTGTCTGAGTTGGTAAAGGATCTAGAAGAAGAATTTGGAGTTAGTGCCGCTGCACCTGTAGCTGCTGTTGCTGCAGCCGATGCAGGCGGAGGAGCCGCTGCTGAAGAAGAGCAAACTGAGTTTGATGTAGTTCTAACCGATTTCGGTGGTCAAAAGCTTCAGGTTATCAAGGCTGTCCGTGAGATAACAAGTCTTGGTCTTAAGGACGCTAAGGACCTCGTTGAATCCGCACCAAAGGAAATCAAAGAAGGCGTAGACAAGGAAGAGGCAGAGAGTCTAAAGGCCAAACTAGAAGAGGTTGGAGCCAAGGTAGAGCTTAAATAATTAACTTTAGCAGGCTTATCTAGTTACAAAAGATAAAACCAACAAATAATTAGGAAAAAAGGGAGCTCTTAATGGTGAAAGAGCTCCTTGTTTTTAAGAAAAAAACCATTTGACTTCTATACTTTGTTGTGATAATATTGTAAATTGCATTAATACTTATTGTTAACATGGAGACAGGTAAGTAATAAGCTGTGATATCTTGTCTTTGCAAAAAAGTCTATCTGCTTATTATGTACATAATGTTGTGAATGTATAAGTGATATTTTGCAAGGGTATAATAAATATTAGTGCTCATATATTTAAAACCTCAAGACAGCCTAAGGTTGGATGTTTTGATAAATTAGCTTAAGGGGTGATATGTTGCATGGTGCATCCAGTTAAGTTGGGAAAAAGAACCCGGATGAGCTATTCTAAAATCGATGAGGTTCATGAGATGCCCAATCTCATCGAGATACAGAAAAACTCATACAGGTGGTTTCTCAGTAAAGGACTACAGGAGGTTTTTAATGACATTTCTCCTATCAAGGATTATACAGAAAACCTAGTCCTTGAATTCGTAGATTATTATTTTGAAGACAACCAAAAATACCCCATAGAGGAATGTAAGGATAGGGACGCTACATATTCTTCAACACTCAAGGTAAAGGTTCGACTTATCAATAGGGATACTGGCGAAGTAAAGGAACAGGAAGTATTTATGGGAGACTTCCCGTTAATGACAGACCAGGGCACATTCATTATCAATGGCGCGGAACGCGTTATCGTTAGCCAACTAGTCAGATCTCCCGGCGTATATTACAAAAAGTCAATTGACAAGACAGGAAAGGATCTCTATTCTGCAACCGTGATACCAAATAGGGGAGCATGGATTGAGTATGAGTCTGATTCAAATGATGTAATAACCGTTAGAGTAGACCGTACGCGGAAGCAACCAGTAACGGTGCTTTTGCGCGCCCTTGGCTATGGCACTGATGCCGAGATAAAGGACCTCCTAGGAGGGGATGAGAGACTACTCAAAACACTTGAAGCTGACAGCACCACCACAATGGAGGAGGGGCTTTTAGAGATTTACAAGCGCTTAAGACCCGGCGAACCTCCTACAGTAGAGAGTGCGAGTCAATTGCTTAATTCTCTTTTCTATGATCCTAAGCGCTATGATTTAGCCAGAGTAGGCCGCTACAAGTTTAACAAAAAACTCTCACTGGCCAACCGTATTTACGGTAGAGTCGCAGCAGAGGTTATTGCCAATACTCAGACAGGTGAAATAATCGTAGACACAGGTGAAAAAATCACAAGAGAAATGGCGGAGACCATACAAAACTCTGGTGTAAATAGTGTTCTTGTAGAGCTTGACAATGGTGCGATAGTCAAGCTTATTGGCAACCATTTTGTTGATGCGAAAAAATATCTTGATTTTGATCCCAGTGAGGTCGATATCAATGAGAAGGTTCACTATCCTACATTGAGAAAAATTATCGACAAGCACAAGGGCGAAGCTGAACAAAACAAGTCAGCAGCAGACAAGAGCTCTGGTGAAGATGACTTGAAGGAAGCACTCAAGGAGAATATCGACAAGCTCATTCCAAAGCATGTTATCTTAGATGATATTGCAGCTTCAATCAGCTATGAGATACATTTAGCAAATGGCATTGGCCATATTGATGATATTGACCATCTTGGCAATAGGAGATTGCGTTCTGTTGGAGAGTTATTACAAAACCAATTTCGCATTGGACTATCAAGGATGGAGAGGGTAGTCAAGGAGAGGATGACTATACAAGATGTAGATGTAGTTACTCCCCAAGCCCTTATAAACATAAGACCTGTGACAGCATCCATAAAGGAGTTTTTTGGTTCAAGTCAGCTTTCACAGTTTATGGACCAGACCAACCCGCTAGCGGAGCTTACTCACAAGAGAAGGCTTTCAGCATTAGGTCCTGGGGGACTCAGCCGTGAAAGAGCAGGCTTTGATGTGCGTGACGTACACCATTCCCACTATGGACGTATGTGTCCAATCGAGACACCTGAAGGCCCTAATATTGGTCTTATAGGCTCACTTAGTACATATGCGAGGGTCAATGAATACGGTTTCGTGGAGACTCCTTATCGGAAGGTAGACCACGACAAAAAAATAGTTACAGAGGAAATAGTATATCTCACAGCAGATGAAGAAGACGAATATATAGTAGCTCAAGGGAATGAGCCCTTGGACGAAAAGGGAGGCTTCATTGAGGACTACGTTACTGTTCGTGTCCGTGAGGAGATCCTAGAAGTGCCCAAGAGCCAGGTTGACTATATGGACGTATCTCCAAAGCAGCTAGTATCTGTTGCGACAGCTATGATACCCTTTTTGGAAAACGACGACGCCAACCGCGCCCTAATGGGAGCCAATATGCAGCGCCAGGGAGTACCCTTACTTAGGTCACAGGCCCCAATTGTAGGTACCGGCATGGAGTACAAGGCAGCCAGTGACTCCGGTGTTGTAGTTTTGTCAGATGTAAAAGGACTAGTGAAAAAGGTGTCCTCCCAACAAATAGTTGTAATGGGAGATGACAAAAAGGAGTACACACACAAGCTGCTCAAGTTTAGACGGTCCAACCAAGGTACCTGTATAAACCAGAAGCCTATTGTAGTGCAAGGTGAGGTTGTAGAAAAGGGTCAGATAATTGCTGACGGTCCCTCCACTGATGAGGGTGAAATAGCCTTGGGGCGCAATATCCTTATGGGCTTTATGACCTGGGAAGGCTACAATTATGAGGACGCCATCCTGATTAGCGAAAAGCTAGTCAAGGAGGATGTTTTTACATCAATCCATATAGAAGAATACGAATCCGAAGCCAGAGATACAAAGCTTGGTCCGGAGGAGATAACAAGAGATATCCCCAATGTTGGTGACGATGCGCTCAAGGATCTTGATGAACGAGGTATCATCCGCATAGGAGCCGAGGTAACTGCCGGTGACATACTCGTTGGCAAGGTTACTCCAAAGGGCGAGACAGAGCTGACAGCTGAGGAAAGACTACTTAGGGCCATATTTGGCGAAAAGGCCAGAGAGGTAAGGGACACCTCCCTCAAGGTACCCCATGGCGAAGGTGGTATAGTAGTTGATGTCAAGGTCTTTACACGGGAAAATGGCGATGAGCTATCCCCTGGAGTAAATGAACTTGTTAGAGTTTATATAGCACAAAAAAGAAAAATTTCAGTTGGCGATAAAATGGCCGGACGCCACGGAAACAAGGGTGTTATATCCATAATCCTTCCGGAGGAGGATATGCCCTACCTGCCCGACGGTACCCCCCTTGAGATTTGCCTAAATCCCTTGGGAGTGCCCTCACGTATGAACATAGGACAGGTATTAGAGGTCCATCTGGGCCTTGCAGCCAAGGCACTCGACTGGCATGTTGCCACACCAGTTTTCGACGGTGCTTCTGAAATGGATATTATGGAGACATTGGAGCAGGCAGGATTTGACCGTTCAGGTAAGGTCACTGTATATGACGGCAGGACGGGAGAAGCCTTTGACAATCCAATAACTATAGGCTACATGTACCTCCTAAAGCTAGCTCACTTGGTTGACGACAAGATACATGCTCGGTCAACGGGCCCCTACTCACTCGTTACACAGCAGCCTCTGGGTGGTAAAGCCCAGTTTGGTGGACAGCGGTTTGGTGAGATGGAGGTTTGGGCATTGGAGGCCTATGGTGCAGCCCATACCCTGCAAGAGATACTGACGGTCAAGTCAGATGATGTTGTCGGAAGGGTTAAAACCTATGAGGCAATAGTAAAGGGAGAAAACGTACCTGAGCCAGGAGTGCCTGAGTCATTCAAGGTACTCATCAAGGAGCTACAGAGTCTATCCCTTGATGTCAAGGTCCTATCCGAGGGCAATAAGGAGATAGAGATCAAAGAGGATTTAGGGGATGACTTTGATGATTTGGATGTCAACATTGAAGGCCCTGAGGACCAAGCTGACAAGTCCGACGAAGCAGAGCTTGATGATGTGGACTTAGACCTAGATAAAATAGCAAATATCGCAGGCCTGGATGATACAGAGGAGAAAGACGAGGCCGATGATGGCACCAGCCCTACTGATAAAACGAGCGATGATCAGGATGTAAAGGACCAAGAGCCAGATAAGACAGATATAGAAGATAAAGAGTAAAAGATGAAGGGAGAGATAGCCCTTGTTCGAGCTAAACAATTTTGAAGCTATTCAAATAGGCCTGGCTTCGCCAGACAAGGTTCGGGAATGGTCAAGAGGAGAAATAAAGAAGCCTGAGACTATTAATTATAGAACATTAAAGCCCGAAAAGGATGGTCTGTTCTGCGAAAAGATTTTCGGTCCCCAAAAGGACTGGGAATGTCACTGCGGAAAATACAAGAGGATTCGATACAAAGGGATCATCTGCGACCGTTGTGGTGTAGAAGTAACCCGCAACAAGGTTAGGCGCGAGCGGATGGGACATATAGAGCTAGCCGCCCCAGTTTCACATATATGGTACTTTAAAGGTATTCCAAGTAGGATGGGACTGCTATTAGATATGTCACCACGTTCCCTGGAAAAGATTTTGTACTTTGCGGCCTATGTAGTGCTAGACCCAGGCGAGACAGCACTGGCCTATAAACAGATTATAGTAGAGAGAGAGTATAGAGAGGCTTACGAAAAGTATGGGGATACCTTCCGTTGTGGTATGGGAGCCGAAGCCGTTAGAACACTCCTAAATCAGGTTGATTTAGACAAAATGGCAGCAGGGCTCAGGGAAGACTTAATGAACTTTACGGGGCAAAAACGTATCAGGAGTGTTAAACGTCTTGATGTTGTTGAGTCCTTAAACAAATCTGGTAATAGCGCGGCACATATGATTCTCGAAGCAATCCCGGTTATACCGCCTGAGCTACGACCAATGGTCCAGCTAGATGGTGGTAGATTTGCGACCTCGGACCTAAATGACTTGTACAGGAGGATAATAAACCGTAACAATCGGTTAAAGAGACTGCTTGAACTTGGTGCTCCTGATATTATAGTTAGAAATGAAAAACGCATGCTACAGGAGGCTGTAGATGCACTGATAGATAATGGTAGGAGGGGTAGACCCGTTACCGGCCCTGGAAACAGACCATTAAAGTCCCTTAGCGATATGCTAAAGGGCAAGCAGGGACGTTTCCGACAAAACCTATTGGGCAAGCGGGTTGATTATTCTGGACGTTCAGTTATTGTTGTAGGTCCGGAGCTCAAGATGTACCAATGCGGTCTACCAAAGGAGATGGCCCTTGAGCTATTCAAGCCTTTTGTTATGAAATCCTTAGTGGATAAGGGGTTGGCCCATAATATAAAGAGTGCAAAACGTATGGTAGAGCGGGTAAAACCAGAGGTTTGGGATGTCGTTGAAGAGGTTATAAAGGGACACCCGGTACTCTTAAACCGGGCGCCTACATTGCATAGGCTTGGTATTCAGGCCTTTGAACCAGTACTAGTTGAGGGCCGTGCCCTACAACTCCACCCCCTTGTTTGTACAGCTTACAATGCTGACTTCGACGGTGACCAAATGGCGGTTCATGTACCCCTATCAGTAGAGGCCCAAGCCGAAGCAAGATTTTTAATGCTTGCTGCCAACAATATATTAAAGCCACAGGATGGAAAGCCTGTTGTTAGCCCAACCCAGGATATTGTTTTAGGTAGCTTTTACCTGACGATTGAAAAGGAAGGCGAAAAGGGTGAAGGCAAGGTATATTCCAGCAGTGATGAGCTATTGATGGCCTATAGTGCTGGCGATATAAGCATACATGCCAAGGTAAAGCTAAGAGTATACAGAGAGCTTGACGGAGAGCGTGTATCTAAGCTTATAGATGTTACTCCGGGTAGGGTTATATTTAACGAAGCCATCCCACAAGATTTAGGTATAAAGGATAGGACAAATCCAGACCAGATATGTGACCTGGAGATAGATAAGGCAGCAGATAAAGATGTATTAGAGCTAATAGTAGAAAAATGCTACCACAGGTATGGTACTACCGAGACATCTATTATACTTGACAAGATAAAGGAGCTGGGATATCACTATTCCACGGTAGGTGCATTTACTGTAAGTGTATCTGATATGATAGTCCCTGAGGAAAAAGAGGTCCTACTTGTAAATGCTGATGCCGAGGTTGACAAAATACAGAAGCAATATCGTAGGGGTCTAATATCCGATAACGAGCGCTATGAAAAGGTAATTGATACCTGGAGTGAGACTACTGACAAAGTAACCGATGCCCTTAGAAAGGCATGGAACGAGCACAACCCTGTTAACATGATGGCTTCATCTGGCGCACGAGGAAACATCAACCAGATAAGGCAGCTAGCAGGTATGCGTGGCCTTATGGCCAACCCAGCTGGCCGTATCATAGAGCTACCAATCAGAGCCAACTTCCGCGAGGGATTGACTGTGCTGGAGTTCTTTATCTCCACCCATGGTGCCAGAAAGGGTCTTGCAGATACGGCTCTACGAACAGCTGACTCAGGCTATTTGACCAGGCGGTTGGTTGATGTCAGTCAGGATGTAATAATTAGGGCTGAGGACTGTTACGAGGGTAGCGGTGAAAAAATCAGGGGCGTAGAGGTTCAAGAAATACTGGATGACACCGAGGTTATAGAATCACTCTATGACAGGATTAACGGCCGTTATGCAGCAGAGGATATTATAGATCCAAAGACGGGGAATGTACTGGCGCAAATTAATGAACGAATAGATCCAGAAGTGGCATCGAGGGTTGTAAACGCCGGTATAGACGATGTTCATATAAGGTCAACATTGACCTGCCGCACAGAGCACGGTGTATGTGCTAAATGCTATGGAAGCAACTTAGCTACAAGCGGCGATTCAAATGTCGGCGAAGCAGTCGGTATTATTGCAGCCCAGTCAATAGGAGAGCCCGGTACCCAGCTTACAATGAGGACCTTCCACTTAGGTGGTGTAGCTGGAGATGATATTACCCAGGGTCTTCCCAGGATAGAGGAGCTTTTCGAAGCCCGAAAACCAAAGGGACTGGCAATAATCTCCGATATAAGCGGTGTGGTTAATATTAGTGACCAAAAGAAGACACGGGAAGTCATTGTTAAAAATGACAGTGAGGGACAAAGCAAGACATACCTGATTCCCTATGGCTC
This sequence comes from Bacillota bacterium, assembly GCA_035647595.1. Taxonomy (GTDB): domain Bacteria; phylum Bacillota; class Clostridia; order Caldicoprobacterales; family DTU083; genus UBA3906. Next base: position 8,192 of record DASRNC010000069.1, read on the forward strand.
TAGGATAAGAGTGAAGGAAGGGCAGGCAGTAGTGGCTGGTGATGAGCTAACAGAAGGCTCTATCAACCCTCATGATATATTAAAAATCAGAGGTATCAAGGGAGTTCAGATGTACCTGCTAGCAGAAGTTCAAAAGGTTTATAGGCTGCAGGGCGTTGACATAAGCGACCGCCATATAGAAATCATTATTAGGCAGATGCTACGCAAGGTAAAGGTCGAGGAATCAGGAGATACAAACCTGCTACCAGGTAGTTTGGTAGATATATTCCAGTTTGAAAAGGAAAATGAGAGGGCTATTAAGGATGGCGGCCAGCCCGGACAGGCAAAGAGGGTACTACTAGGTATAACCAAGGCTTCATTGGCTACAGACTCCTTCCTATCAGCGGCATCCTTCCAAGAAACAACACGAGTCTTGACCGAGGCGTCCATAAAGGGCAAGTCCGACCCCCTTGTTGGATTGAAGGAAAACGTTATTATAGGAAAGCTCATTCCAGCAGGTACAGGTATGAGTCGCTACAGAGATATAGAAATAGAAAAGCTGCTTGAAGACTTAGGTGATGAGGGAGTAGATGATACCTTGGCCTTAGACCTTCCAGGTGATGAACTACTGGCTGAAGGTATTGCATCAAGCGATGATGGTGAGCTGGATTTATTGGATGTAGACCTTGATGATATAGACCTTGAGGATGTAGACCTTGCCAAGTTGGATGACTCCGATACTGATCAGGACATCGAATTACCAGAGGATATTTTTTCAGGAGTTGAGTGATAGGGCTTTAAGGGTTAAAAAACCAAGGACCAGATACTAGGATTCCAATAATAGGAGCAAAAGAACCTATGACTATTGGAGCTTAAGGCTTGATTTAATGCAAACAGTGGACAGCAAGGTATGTGTTTGATTTCCCCGCTGTTTGCAAAATATTTTTTGTTGACATCAATAATCTATGATGGTATTATTACTGAGTGCGCTAATTTAGATGCAAGTTAGTGTGGGGGGAAAGTAGAAATGTTACATGACCTTAAGACGGCTTCTTCAAGAGCCGTTGGCATGAAGCAGACCATTAGGGCAATTAATACGGGTAACGTTTCAGTAGTCTACCTGGCACGGGATACTGACGACCATATAAGTAAAAGGGTGACCAAGGAATGCAGGAAGGCTGGAGTCGAGATAATCATAGCAGACTCCATGGAGGCCTTAGGCATGGCTTGTGGGATACAGGTCGGTGCTGCTACCGCTGCTCTACTTAAATAAGCTATTAATTAGCACTCAATAGATGAATAAAGGTTTCAAAATCGAATTTTAAGTTTAATCTAAAAATAAATGCTTGAAGGGAGGTGTGGGAATGCCAACAATTAATCAGATGGTTCGTAAGGGTAGAAGAAAGATGGAATACAAGTCCGAATCTCCGGCTCTAAACGAGTCTCCTCAGAAGCGTGGCGTGTGTACTGCAGTTAGGACCAGCACACCTAAAAAACCCAACTCAGCACTGAGGAAGGTTGCTAGAGTACGTCTTACTAATGGTATAGAGGCTACAGCATATATACCAGGGATAGGCCACAATTTGCAGGAACACTCGGTTGTATTGATAAGAGGCGGCAGGGTTAAAGATTTACCCGGTGTACGCTATCATATAGTTCGCGGTGCGCTAGATACTTCGGGCGTTGCCGACAGAAGACAGGCAAGATCAAAATACGGTGCTAAAAAGCCTAAAAACTAAGCTCTTTTATGCAAGAAAACACATCTTGCATAAAAGTAGTAAAGCAAAGTTAAGATAAGTTAGCTTAATAGGGAAAGCACCCCATAAAAAAGGAGGGACAGGGATGCCAAGAAAGGGATATACACCCAATCGAGATGTACTGCCTGATCCAATCTATGGAAGCAAGCAGGTTACCAAGCTCATAAACCAAGTAATGAAGGACGGCAAACGCGGGACAGCTCAGCGGATTTGCTATGATGCCTTTGAAATGATAAGAGAGAAAACTGGCAACGACCCAGTAGAGGTATTTGAGTCAGCTTTGAACAATATCATGCCTGTATTAGAGGTTAAATCAAGAAGGGTCGGTGGCGCAACATACCAAGTACCAATCGAGGTTAGGCCAGAAAGACGTCAGACTCTTGGGCTTCGCTGGTTGGTGAGTCATGCTAGAAACCGTGGCGAAAAGACCATGAAGCTACGCCTAGCAGGAGAGCTAATGGATGCAGCCAATAGTATGGGTAATGCAGTAAAGAAAAAGGAAGACACCCACAGGATGGCAGAAGCCAACAAGGCCTTTGCTCACTACAGGTGGTAGGTGTACTAAGGTGTTTGGACTAATTGCAGGAACGGTAATTGGGTTTAACACACAACTGAAAGGAGGAATATAGTGCCTAGGCAATTTTCACTGGAAAAAACAAGAAATATTGGAATTATGGCTCATATAGATGCTGGTAAGACAACTACATCAGAGCGGATTTTGTTCTATACAGGCCGGGTGCACAAGCTTGGTGAGACACATGAAGGCGCTGCAACTATGGACTGGATGGTCCAGGAACAAGAACGTGGAATTACCATTACATCGGCAGCCACTACAGCACAATGGAAGAACTATCGTATCAACATCATTGATACGCCAGGGCACGTTGACTTTACCGTTGAAGTTGAACGCTCACTCCGTGTCCTCGACGGTTCAGTAGCCGTATTTTGTGCAAAGGGAGGCGTAGAGCCTCAATCTGAGACTGTTTGGAGACAAGCAGATAAATATAAAGTTCCACGTATAGCCTATATAAATAAAATGGATATTACTGGGGCTGACTACATTAGGGTAGTTGAAATGATGGAGGATAGGCTAAAGACCAATCCAATACCCATCCAACTGCCCATCGGCACCGAGGATACATTTACGGGTATTGTGGACTTAGTTACCAAAAAGGCCTTCATATATACAGATGATCTAGGTACCACAGCAGATGAGACAGAGATACCACAAGACATGTTAGACCTTGTTGATAAGTATCATGACAAGCTACTTGAAGCTGTTGCCGAAACCGATGAAGAACTGATGATGAAATATTTAGACGGTGAAGAGTTGACGGTAGAGGAGATCAAGAGGGGTATTCGCAAGGCTACACTTGCTGTCGACATGGTGCCTGTTACCTGCGGTTCTTCATATAGAAACAAAGGTGTACAGCTACTTTTGGATGCAGTTATTGACTATATGCCTTCGCCTTTAGAAGTTCCCGCGATAAAGGGACAATTAGTAGATGGCGAAGAGGTAGAGAGGGCCTCATCGGATTCAGAACCCTTTAGTGCTCTAGCCTTCAAAATAATGACAGACCCCTTTGTAGGCAAGCTGGCATTTTTCAGAGTCTACTCCGGAACCTTAAAGTCCGGTTCCTATGTATATAATTCCACAAAGGATAAGCGTGAGAGGATAGGTAGGATACTCTTAATGCATGCAAACCACAGGGAAGAGACAGACCAGGTATATGCTGGTGATATAGCTGCCGCTGTAGGACTAAAGGACACAGCAACCGGTGACACCTTATGCCTTGAGACCGATCCTGTCATATTAGAATCAATGGAATTCCCGGAGCCAGTTATACAGGTGGCAATTGAGCCTAAGACAAAGGCTGGTCAGGAGAAAATGGGTATTGCGCTTGCCAAGTTGGCAGAGGAGGATCCGACATTTAAAACTTATACAGACCAAGAGACAGGACAGGTTATTATAGCCGGTATGGGTGAACTGCACCTAGAGGTTATTGTTGACCGACTGCTCAGAGAGTTTAAGGTAGAGGCCAATGTGGGCAAACCCCAGGTTGCTTACCGAGAAACCACTCGCAAGACTGTCAAGAGCGAAGGCAGATTTATCAGACAATCAGGTGGGCGGGGTCAGTATGGCCACGTTATGCTAGAGGTAGAACCCGTAGAACCAGGTGAAGGTTACGAATTTGTCAACAAGATTGTTGGCGGAGTTGTACCCAGGGAATACATCCAGTCTGTGGATAAGGGTATTCAAGAGGCTATGGAAAGTGGTATATTAGGAGGCTATCCAGTAGTGGACTTAAAGGTTACTATCTATGATGGGTCTTATCATGAGGTTGACTCCTCAGAGATGGCTTTTAAGATAGCAGGCTCCATGGCCATAAAAGAAGCAATGAGAAAGGGAGACCCGGTGCTCTTAGAGCCCGTTATGAGTATAGAGGTAACTGTGCCTGAAGACTATATGGGCGATGTCATAGGAGATATCAACTCACGTAGAGGCAGGATAGAAGGCATGGAAGCCCAATCAGGTGCCCAGGTCATCAAATCCTTTGTACCACTAGCTGAAATGTTTGGATATGCAACAGACCTAAGGTCTAAAACTCAGGGACGCGGCGTTTATGTAATGCAGCTGTCTCACTACGAAGAAGTACCTAAGAATATTACTGAAAAGGTTATTATATAGTAACC
>DASRNC010000070.1:0-3986 GCA_035647595.1 Bacillota bacterium
ATATTAAACAATGCTTAATACAATAGTAATATGGGTTAAACTTTAGGTCATAAATAGTAATAGGCAGTGTGCTTTTACTGGTGCTGATTTTAGGATAAACTGTTTTGTCGGCCCTATATAAGGGTATATTCTACTAATACAACAATGGAGGCCTTCTTATGGGAAATGATTTTTTTGTTATAAGTGTTTTTTTGCAGGGGATGGCATCATTTTTATCACCCTGTGTCCTGCCATTAATACCAGCGTATTTGACATACCTTACAGGCCAGTCGCTTGAGACCCTTGCACATGATAAAAAGGCACACAAGACACTAACGATGAACTCTATAGCCTTTGTGCTTGGCTTTTCCATAGTATTTATTTTACTTGGTGCCATAGCCACAAAGCTGGGGAGCTTTATGCTTGCCTACCAGTACACAATACAGAGAATCAGTGGGGTCCTGATAATATTGTTCGGCTTGTTTCATACGGGACTTATACCTATTAAGGCACTAAACTATGAACGCCGATTAAATGTGAAACCTAGTAGGAGGGGTTTTATTCCCTCCCTGCTTATTGGCATGGGCTTTAGCATCGGATGGACTCCCTGCATAGGCCCGGTCTTGGCTTCGGTGTTGATTTTGGCTGCCAACACACAAACTGTATTGCTAGGGATGCTGTATTTAGCAGTTTATGCCTTGGGACTTGGTATTCCCTTTCTTATATTGGCAGTGGGAGCCAGGTATCTTTTAAAATACCTAAAGGGCATACACAAGTACATGAACCTTATAAAGATTATAAGTGGCGTAATTTTAATAATCATAGGCTTGATGATATTTTTCAATGTCTTTGCCTATTTGGTCTACTAAAGTAAAAAGGATGTGTTATGATTGAATATAGAAAACTTAGGTAAAAAAGCTGCAGTTATACTAGTTGCTTTATTACTTGCCATAACCCTCGTCTCCTGCGGTGGTGGCGACTCTAATGACAATGGTGAAACTAATGATCCTAATGCTAACGGTGATAATGGCTCAAATGAAGATGGCTTAGCTGATGAGCCTAGTAAAGCAGAGGAGATTCTTCGAGATTATCAGGGCGGGTATGGAGTGGTCAATCAGCCTATAGAGGACTTTGAGCTTTTGGACCTGGAGGGTGAGTCCTACAAACTATCTGACTTTGAGGGTAAAATAGTCTTTTTAAACTTTTGGGGCACTTGGTGCCCGCCTTGTCGGGAAGAGATGCCCCATATGCAGACATTCTATGATAAATACAAGGATGATGATGTGGCCATCCTGGCTGTGAGCCCAGAAATCGTGGAAAACCAAAGACCAGGGTCGAGTCAGGCTGCTGAGGCCAAGGTTAGGGACTTTATTGGTAAGTATGGATACACCTTCCCAGTCTTATTGGACCCAGATAATGATGTTTGGGGCTTTTATCAGCAAAGGGGTGTGCCGACCAATTATATAATAGATGCAGAGGGTATTATCAGGTACCTAAAACCCGGCGCATTTTTAAGTACTGATGAAATGGAGGCCTTCTTAGAGGCTGCTAGGGTAAATATAGATAGCTGAGTTAAAAAGGATGGATGACCCATGGAGGTTTGCCTGAGAGAGGCTGAGCGGATTGATGACCTTCAATTTGGCTTAAAGATCATACAAAACCATAAAAAGTTTTGCTTTGGGACGGATGCAGTCCTGCTTAGTCACTTTGCATCCATAAAGAGAAATGACCTAGTAGCAGACCTGGGTACAGGTACAGGCATTATCCCTATCCTATTGTCGGCAAGGGAAGAGCAGTCAAGGTTAGTTGGCCTAGAGCTTCAAGCTGATATGGTTGAAATGGCTAACCGCAGTATAGGGCTTAACAACCTGCACAGCAGACTAGAGATAATTGAGGGCGATATTAAGAAGGCGCCGGAGATGCTCGGACCTAACAGCTTTAACCTGGTTGTATCAAACCCCCCATATAAAAAGGGTGGCAGTGGGCTTGTAAACCCTGACGATAGCCTTGCAATTGCTAGACATGAGATCATGTGTACCCTAGAAGATGTTATAGGCGCTGCTGCTGGACTACTGGTAGCCGGAGGTAGGTTTGCCATGGTGCATCGGGCGGATAGACTTGCTGACATAATTTGTGAACTGCGGAGGACAAGGCTAGAGCCTAAACGGATTAAAATGGTCTACCCCCGTATTGATAGGCCACCAAACCTTGTGCTTGTGGAGGCAATAAAGTATGCAAAGCCCTACTTGAAGTGGCAGCCACCCCTAATTGTCTACAAGGAAGAAGGCCAGTATACGGAAGAACTACTTGAAATATATAATATGACAGGTCAATGAAGGGAGAGCTGGGGCAACTCCTCTAAAGCAAAGAGAGGTATCCTTGCCTTAAATACTATGAATAGTAAGGAATATGGCATGCTTTATCTGTGTTCGACACCTATTGGCAACCTAGAGGACATCACCCTTAGAGTACTAAGGATACTAAAGGAGGCTGACCTGATAGCAGCTGAGGACACAAGGCATACCATAAAGCTACTTAATCATTACAATATATCCAAGCCCCTTGTCAGCTATCATGAGCACAATCGCTTGGACAGGGGACCAGAGTTAATTGAGATCCTGAAATCTGGCAAGACTATTGCCTATTGTTCAGATGCAGGTATGCCGGGCATATCCGACCCAGGAGCAGACCTTGTTGTACTAGCTCGTCAGGAAAACATCGTGACAACAGTCTTGCCTGGTCCTTCTGCTGCCCCAACAGCCTTAGTATTATCCGGCTTATCAACAGAGAGGTTTGCATTTGAGGGCTTTTTACCCAAGAGTAAAAAGGCTAGAAATGAAATACTAGAGAAAATATCTAGAGAAGAGCGGACCCTAATAATTTATGAATCGCCCCATAGGCTTAAAAGGACCCTAAATGACCTCCATAAACACTTGGGTGATAGGCCCATATCGATTGTGAGGGAGCTGACGAAAATTCATGAGCAGGTATTGCCATCAACCATGGAAGAGGCCTTGGCTTATTATGACGATAAACAGCCAAGAGGGGAATTTGTCCTGGTAGTGGAGGGTATTGAATTAGAGGTCGACTGCTTTGAATTTACTGATATTAGTATAGAAGAGCATATTTTAAGGTACATAAAAAGTGGGTTTACTAAGAAAGAGGCCATTAAGCTGACCGCGAGGGATAGGGATATTCCAAAGAGCGAGGTTTACAAGGTTAGTATTGGTATAGGCATCCACAATAAACCCTTGTGAAAATTATATGGACAATAAAAAAGCAGCCATGAATGGCCGCTTTTTTACTTTCATTTGTCTTGGTTCAGTATGATTAAACAGAATTTATCTGTTTGCCATCTGATCTAGACAGTCATCGCATATTTTTTTGCCTCTGTATTCAGTAACATTACGTGCGTTATCACAGAATATACATGCTGGAGCATATTTCTTAAGTATTATGTGCTCTCCGTCTACATATATTTCCAAGGCATCTTTCTCCTCGATGTCGAGCGTCCTACGAAGCTCTATTGGTATTACTACTCTACCCAGCTCATCGACTTTTCTTACTATCCCTGTAGATTTCATATTTTTCCCCCCTTTTTATATAATACAAAATTCGACAACATCCTACGGCTTTTATTTTACCAATAATTGAAATAATAGTCAACCTATTTTTGCATTTATTTTTATATTTTTTTAATTCTTTTACAAATCCTTTTTAATCCCTTATGTTCTATAGGTTAGAGGCTGGTCATAAAAATGTAATTAGGACATAGTAAAGGGTGATTACATGATAAATATTATTTGGATAGTTTTAATCCTTGTCGGCTTCATCGTAGCAATTCCCGGTGGCCGCATCGAGGATGTAACTCAATCTGCCTTCGATAGTGCCAAATATGCCGTAGAACTTTGCTTTGGCCTTATAGGCATATATTCATTGTGGCTAGGCTTGATGAAGGTAGCTGAAAAATCAGGCTTGGTTAAGGCCTTATCAAAGAGGATGGTAGG
>DASRNC010000071.1:0-6561 GCA_035647595.1 Bacillota bacterium
CCTCACCACAGCCTCTACCTATCCCTTCATCCTCCTGTGACTTAAACACGTCTAACACCTTTAGGTTTACAGCAAGGTTGGCGTCTGTATAATAGTCTACATCTACCCTTGTGACATATGCCTTTTTCTCTTCAAAATCAAGCTTTTCCACCTGGAATTGCTGACCCTCATGTATGTATATAGCCTCCTCATGCAAAAACATGGGTGCACTAAACCTATCTATCTCACCTATAACCCTGTGCTGTGGCAACGATATATCAATAATAATAAAGTTTTCATCAGCAGCACTCCTAAGGCTAACGGAATTTGCAGGGAAATTGTCCGCCATCCAATGCCACCTGCCCCCTACATGCCTCAGCACCTTCTCATCTTCCAAATACTCTAGTATCCCATTTAGTGTGTCCACCCCAAAGTCTTCACCGTCCTCAAAGGGCAACTCAAAGGTGGCGCACTTGACATGAGACATGAGAATGTACAAATTATTAGGACTTATTAGCCCCATCTCAGGATTAGCCTTTAGGAAATACTCTGGGTGTTGTATGATATATTGGTCAAGTGGATTGCTACTAGCCACCATTATAGCTATGGATGCGTCACTCCTCCTGCCAGCTCTCCCAGCCTGTTGCCATGTGCTAGCTATGGTGCCTGGGTATCCACACATAATACATACCTGTAACCGGCCAATATCAATACCTAGCTCTAAGGCATTGGTGCTAACCACTCCCATTATACTACCGTCTCTAAGCCCCTTTTCTATCTCCCTGCGCTGGTTTGGCAGATATCCCCCACGATAACCGCGAATACTGGTCGATTTGCCAAGCTTGTCCTTAAGAACTTGTTTGAGATATGTAATCAATACCTCTACTAAGAGGCGACTCCTGGCAAAAACTATTGTTTGTATACCATTTAGCAAAAAGGATGTCGCCAGCTTTCTCGATTCAAGGGCAGAGCTTTTTCTTATGCCCAACTGCCTGTTTACGACCGGAGGATTGTAGAATATCAGGTGTTTTTTACCTGAGGGTGCCCCGTTTTCCTGAAGCAGGTCCGTCTCCTGACCTATTATTCGCTCAGTCAGCTCCTTGGGGTTAGCTATGGTTGCAGAGCATGAAATAAACTGGGGGTCAGACCCATAAAACCTGCATATACGCCTTAATCTCCTGATAACATTAGCCATGTGACTACCAAATACACCCCTATAAGTGTGGACCTCGTCTATAACGACGTATTTTAGGTTTTCAAACAGCTTTACCCATTTTGTGTGGTGGGGCATGATACCCGAATGCAGCATATCCGGGTTGGTAACTACTATATGCCCTGCTTGTCTTATGGCCTTGCGGGCACCAACTGGTGTATCTCCGTCATATGTATATGTCTTTATAGGATGGTCCAGCATTGATAACATTTCGTGAAGCTCGCTGACCTGATCCTGGGACAAGGCCTTTGTAGGAAACAGGTAGAGTGCCCTAGCATCATCATTGCTAAGGATAGAATTAACAACGGGCAGGTTATAGCATAGGGTCTTGCCTGATGCTGTTGGCGTAACTACTACAAGGTTTTTTCCTTGGTCAACCAGTCCAATGGCCTTAGATTGATGTGAATAGAGCCTGCTAATACCCTTCTTGGCCAATACATCAATAAGCTCCTGCCTCAAGCTGTCAGGGAAGGGGCCGTATACAGCCTCCCTCTCTTCAACCTCCTCCCAGTGAGTAATATTACTCATAGTAGCTGGCTTGTTTCTTATCTGCTCTATCAATTGATTAATATTCATGGGCTATACTCCTCGTGTATGGCGATTTTTCAAGAGTTTACTTGTAGGATTTATTTGTTGGTGTATTCACTTTTACTCTTTCATTGTCACTAGCTAATACAACTTCACTTAATTATATCCACTTTCAATGCGAATGTCTATTCGATTATGTGCTTTTGCCACACTATCTACAAATTATTTAATCTCTCTCAAGAGGTGCTTTATCAGCCAGCAAAGCACAAGGGACCCTCTGATAGCCAAAGAGTCCCTTGCTGCTTGTTCTTATGCAATGTTCACAGCATAAAAAATACTATTTGTTGCCTTATCCTATATAGCTTTTTTATGTCCCTTAACCTTTCTGTTTTTCCACAATGACCAAAATGGTCCTGTCAACAAGATAGACGAATACAGGCCACTCAGTGCGCCTACACCCATAGGCAGGGCGAAATTCTGTATAGATTCTATGCTATTTGCAGATGCAAGCACATAAATCATTACAACGCTTATGGAGAAAGCCACAGTCGTGTTTATAGTCCGTTTGAATGTTTGGGTGATCGACAGGTTTGTTACCCACTCTATAGGCTTTCTGGGATACTTTCTCAAATTTTCCCTTATACGGTCAAATGCTACGATTGTATCGTTTATTGAGTAACCTATAATGGTAAGCGAGACGGCTACATATGTTTCTCCTATAGGTATTCTAAATATAACATGAACAAAGAATACTACAAGTAAGTCTATTAATAATGCGGCCACGGCGAATAATCCAGCTGAAAGCCCACCAACCTTTTTAAATCTTATCCATACATAGATTACAATACTAATAGCTGCTAACAATATAGCCATAACACCGTTCCTAAGGAAAAGCTTTCCAAAGTATGGATCGACTAGCCTAGCCCCTGCATGCTCTAACCCCGCATCGGGAAAGGCCTCTATCAAGGTGTCGTCTAAGTCAGCCTTAGCTCCTGCCTCAAGTCCTTCATTACCTGCAATGTTTAATACAAGTCGCTTCTCCCCTGTTGCCAAGTCAGAGGTTGTCTGTGCGTTTACTATACGTCCAGTTAGCCTATTGGCTATATCTTGCGCCCTAGCCTCATCAATTTCTCCAGTGTAACTGTAATTTAGCATGGCACCGCCCTTGAACTGAATATCAAGCTGGGGGCGGCTTGTTTCGAAAAACGAGCTGGTTAAGCCCGTCAGAAGCACAGTTATTGTGATAGCAATAAATATAAATTTTTTACCGTAGAAATTTCTACCGTCATCTTCACCAATTTTCTTAGACAGGCACTGGTAGAATACAGGCTTGCGGAGTGGCTTAAATTGGAACAGTGAAGTAACCATCAAACGTGTTAAACCTACACCTGCAAGTAAGTTGAAAACCACACCTGTTAACAGGGTATATCCAAATGACAATAGTGAACCTGAACCAAATATCAATAGTATTATGGCTACAATCGCAAGAGTTAGATTGCTGTCCAATACAGATGAAAATGCGTTTTTATAACCCGATTTAATAGCATACCCTACACTCTTGCCTGATTTAATCTCTTCACTTATACGCTCTGATATAATTATATTAGCATCTACACCCATTCCTATGGTTAAAATTATACCTGCTATACCAGTGAGAGTCAGGGTTATCTGTGGAATGGAAAGGGCCAATACCTGCCCTGAAACTTGAATTAATAATGCAAAGCATCCTATTACGCCCATCAACCTATAATATACAATGAGCAGGATACAGATCACAATAAAGGCTATGACTGCTGCAAGTACCATAACATCCAAGGAATCGCTTCCAAGCCTTGGGCTGATGGTGGAATGGTTTCTTGTAATCAATGAAAATGGGAGTGAACCAGCATTGATTTTATCAGAAAGCTCCTTTGCATCCTCCATGCCTCCCATACCGGTTATTATTGCTTCACCATTTTTAATGTGCACACTAACTGTGGCAGACTGTATCAAGGTTTCGTCCATATAAATGATAATTGGTTTTTTTATGAGCCTCTCTGTTGCCTCGCTGAATAGTTCTGTTCCCTCTTCATCAAATACCAGGCTTACAACAAAGCCACTCCTCTCATCTCTGGATACAAAGCTTTCTACTACATGAGAGCCCTCTACAAGGATATTCCCATCCTCGTCCTGGAACGTCAGCATGGCAGTTTCACCAAGCTCTGCAATTGCGCTTTCGGGGTCAAATTCGGTTTCATCTGCCTTCCACGGAAAACGCACTATAATAGACCCGGTTTGCCGGTCAATCGTTACTTCACGGTCCAATATATTTTGATTGTCTAGGCGTGTCTCTATGATGGTACGGGCTGCGTCAAGCTGTTGAGTGGTTGGTTCTATTGAGTCATCCGCAGGCTCAAAAACTGCATCCACTCCTCCCCTTATATCAATACCAAACCTCATATCGGGGGCTCCTGGTACGTTGAGCTCCAAGGCATTCCACAATGGTAACGACAGACCATTGATTGCTATAAAAGCCATTATTATGGCCATAATTGCTATTATGAAAAAACTAGGCTTCTTGTTCATTTGTTTCATCCTTCCTTTGCTTTGGTATAAGCTTATGTCCTTATATTGCTGGATCTACTGTTGGTACTAAGTGAATAAAATGAACTGGTGGTGAATGACCACCTATACGAAGCGCGATTTTAGAAGTATGCTTTTTTATCCTTTGAACTATAGTCAAACATTTACATAAAACCATGGCGGTAAACAAATAATAGGGCAGCTTTACTTCGTCATACACCATCATCCTGTTCGACCTCCAGGCACGTTTGCCCTCTTCTATTGATTTGTTATTTTGGTTTATTGAAATGCTTTCAGGCATAACTGCAAAGCGGTACCTACTCTCTACTGGGCTGAAAGATTCTGTAGGTTGATCCATGTCAAAGTCCTCAGTAATGACTCCTCTTACAGCCTTGTTTGAGAATATTGCCATAGAGCAAAGCACAAGTATAATCAAAAGATATGCAACTAGACAGGCTATTTTTTGCGTCCTCCACCTTGCTGATACCATGTGCCCAACCTCCACAACATTATTTATTAAGCATATTCTACTATACAGTAACCGATAAAAATCGTCAATCCAATTTTTTTACATGAAAAAGCTGTGGAAGTCCACAGCTACTTGTTTTGGAGAGCTATCACCTTGGTCACTTAATGTATGCTTGTATACTTGGCATAAGCTCATACATGTATGGCCCGTCCATCGACAGCCCGCATTGCCTCCATTACTGCCTCTGACATTGTCGGATGGGCATGGACCATATTTCCTACGTCCTCTGGTAGCAAGCCTGCAGTCTTTGCCAGGAGGATCTGGTGTACTATCTCAGTCGCATCAGCACCAAGGCAGTGGCCACCTAGTATGGCCTTGGTTTCCGGATCATAAATAATCTTAATAAAGCCACCGGGCTTTTCAATCGCAATTGCCTTGCCTGCTCCCCTATATGGGAAGGTGGTTTTCTTATAGGGAATGCCTTCCTTTTCCGCACGCCATTCAGTATATCCAAAACTACCTACCTGTGGTTGGCAATAAACCGCACTGGGTATTTCCATAGGGTCTATCTTCTTCTCTGGCTTGCAACCACCTATATGCTCAGCTGCAATCTCTCCCTCCTTGGAGGCCACATGTGCTAACAAGGGTGTATTGACTACATCACCCACAGCATAAATGCCAGCTAGGCTAGTTTCATAGTAGTCTCCCACTGGAATGTATCCATCTTTAGCCTTGATGCCAAGGCTTTCAAGACCTATATCTGAGGTATTTGGTGTCCTACCAACTGCGACCAAGACCTTGTCAACTGTTAAAGATAGTTCATCGCCATTTTTGTCCTCAAGCCTTGTTATAACCTGGTCATCTTTGATTTCCATGGACATAGCCTTGCTAGCTGTCATTACCTTTATTCCTAACCGTCTAAAGCTTCGGTTTAACTGGGACGATACCTCCTCATCCTCAATAGGCAATAGCCTGTCCATCATCTCTACAAGGTGCACCTCCACCCCAAAGGAATTCATTATGTATGCAAACTCCACTCCGATGGCACCGCCCCCTAGTATTAGCATACTAGCGGGTAGGCCTTCTAGCATTAAGGCCCCGGTTGAGGACAAGACAAATCTCTCATCGAATGGAAACCCCGGTATTTCTTTAGCCCTAGAACCAGTGGCAATTACTATATTTTTGCCTGTAACCTTTTCACCTGTGGACAAAGTAATCTCATTGGTTGCAGATAGCACTCCCTCTGCCCCTATAAGGTCAATCTTGTTCTTTTTCATTAGGTAGTTTACGCCTCTTGATAAGATATCTGCTGCCTTTCTTGACTTTTTGTATACCTTGCCGTAGTCAAAGCCCTGCCTATCTACCTGTAGCCCCAGCTTTTCCATGTCCCTTAGGGACCTATAGGCAGAGGCTTGATGTACCAGCGATTTGGATGGAATACAACCAACATTCAAGCACACTCCGCCCAGCTTGTCCCTTTCTATCACTGCTACCTTTAGCCCAAGCTGAGAAGCGCGTATAGCAGCTACATAGCCACCTGGTCCTCCTCCTAAGACAAGGAGATCATAATCAAATTTATGGTTCATAATATTGTACCCTCCGAAAACTAATTATTTACACCCTATGCTTACTATAGCTACACTATATCATGGTTAAGGCATGATTTATACTAGTCAAAGGCAAGTATACCTAGGGCTTCGTAGGTATTGAAATCTACATAGTGTGTTACAGGTAAGTCATTTTCTCGCTGAAAGCTGATTAATGCAGCCTTCATTCCCTCTCCATATATACCATCAATACTACCTTCATA
>DASRNC010000072.1:0-5710 GCA_035647595.1 Bacillota bacterium
GCTATTACCAACGGCTAGGGAATATGGTGAGCACCACCTGTCCATATATGGGCTTGTTGCAGGTATGATTGTAATGTCTATAAGTCTTCTGCTTTTCGGATAACTTATTTTTTATAGGCCTGCCTAAACCGCCTACGATCCTTATACACCGTTATCTTCCTTTTTAAAGTTGGTTTTAAACCTGAACTAAAAAATATTAAATAATTGATTATAGAAGCTAGAGCTGCAAGCTTCATGGTTATGGGATTAAATATCAAGGAAAAGGCAATTAAGGCCCAGTTGATCCAGCCAAGATACTTGACCTTGACAGGCAGTAGAAGGAAAACCAAAATCTCGTAATTGGGGTATAGGCGGGCAAAGGCTAAAAACAAGGAAAGGTTTAGGTGCATGGTGGTCACCGGTAGATAAAGCCTTGAACCTCCCATTTCAGGAGCTAGGGCATAGGAAATAAAGGCTGCAGCAATAGTTGCAATTACTCCTATGAGATAATATATATTAAATTTAAAGCTGCCCCACTGGTTTTCCAGGTTGGAGCCAACAATATAGTAAAGGTAAAGGGTGAATATTACCCATATAGGAGAGCTTTGGTCTGGAACGAGTAGGAAGCTTATAATTCGCCAGACCTCACCTTGCATTACCCTGTCTGGAAATAGCATGAGCTTTGCATAGAGCTGTGTGTCCGGTATTAAATAATTAATAAGAAAAACAGCTGCATTAAGGATTACGATATATTTCATCAGGTCTTTTATAGAGTACCGACCAAATTTTCTTTCAAGACTGGTTAGCCATTTCATAAAATTATACTCCCTTTGGTGTCAATATTAATTATCTGCTAGCATGGGGATATTTAGCAGACAAACTATTGCATCACTTTTATCATCTAGTATATTCTATGACAATAGAGCGATATTAACAAGTAAAAAGCCGAATTAGCCCCTAAATTGGTTTGTGCAACTTTCTTTTAATCTCATCCGTATGCTGGCCTAGAGAGGGTGCAACAGCTCTGTCAACCTGACCCATACAATCCATATGAAAGGGACTTGCTACCACAGGTGCCATGTCACCTGTCCCTGAATCTTTCTTTGCCTTATCAGCTGACAGATCATGGTCTGGATTTTTAGGGTAAAGCATATCTAAGGCCTCAACCTCCTTTGAAGAAAAAGCCTCTTCTAAATTGTTGACCCTGCCACATGAAACCTTGGCCCCTTTTAGGATATGGATGATTTCCTCGGCCTTGTTTTCTAGCATTCTTGCCCCTATTATCTCCTCTAGGGCATTTTGATTTAACAGCCTCAATTCATTGGTCTTGTAATCTGGATGACCCTTCAAATCCGCAAGCTGTAAGGAGTCGCAAAACCTTTCCCACATCCCTTGGTTAGCAACCGCTATTGTAACTAGCCCATCCCTTGTTTGATAAGTATTGTAGGGGCATATAGAAGGATGCCGGTTTCCAGTTCGTTCTGGGTTTTCCCCTGTAGCCAGGTATCCAGCGGATGAAAAGGAAGTCATAGCTAAGGAGGTTTCTAGCAAGGATGTATGAACCAGCTGGCCCTTTCCTGTCTTTTCACGTTCATATAGGGCTGCCATTATTGCAAAGGCTGCATAGAGGGCTGTGGCATAATCAACAACTGGAATCCCTGTCCGCATAGGGACCACACCAGCTTCTCCGGTGAGGCTTAAAAAACCTGAAATGGCTTGTGCGATAATATCCTGGGAGGGCTGGTCCCGAAAGGGACTATTGTATCCATAACCCGATATACTACAATAGATAAGTCTAGGGTTTACCTTTTTCATCTGCTCGTAAGAAAACCCCAGCCTATCTAGTGAAGATTGGAGCCAATTATGGACCAATACATCTGCATCACCTATAAGGCCTATAAGGGTTTTTTGATCCTCAGAATTCTTCAAATCCAGGCTTAGGCTCTTTTTATTCCTATTTAAGCTATTAAAATAGTCGGACTGGCCTTGCTTGTTTTGATGGCCAAATTGTCTTGATTCGTCTCCAGTGCCCGGCCTTTCCACCTTGACAACCTCTGCACCAATATCTGATAAGACCATACTACAGAGGGGGCCGGAGAAGACTCTCCCCAGCTCCACTACCTTGATATTTTGGAATACACTCACCTTATTTACCCCCTAGCTTGATGAAGAAATACAACTAATTATTGAATAGTTTTGTTTGGTAGCCCAAGCATTGGTAACCATTTTTATTTACCAGAGGAATCTCTTGCTCGGTGATTTCAAGTTGTTGCCTGACCCAATAACAGATACTTGTCGTAAGACCATATTGGCTGCTTACCTCCATTAGTCTACTTAGCCCATCCCTACTAAGCTTTCTAGAAGGTGCAGTCCGGTCCCTTTGTTTTTTGTGGTCCGCATTGTCAGGAGAAATATAGTTTTTATATAGCTCAAGCTCCATGGCCTTGTCATGAATGCCTAACAATTGGCCGACCATGGCCAAGTTCTCCATACATAGGGTTAAAAATTCTGGCTTATAGTTAATAATATCGGCCCCCTGTAAACTACTAAAGAATTCGTGCATATTCTCTTCAGTTAGGTAGGGCAAGAGGATGGGTTGTACTAAGGCAGATTCTGAAAGGATGCCCCTGTCCTGGCACAAGCTTACTGCCTCCAAGCGCTCATCAATTGACGCCCCATAAGGCTCTAAGATACTCCTTAGGTCGGCAGGCATGATTGACACACTGGTATTAAACTGTGCCCTACCCCTTAATTTGGCCAATAGGCCTATTATACTATCCCCCTTATGCTCATACTGCAAATGCTTGCTCCCTGCCTTAGATGCAATAAAGAGTCTAGCCCTTGAATCGGGATAGGCCTCATAGTGGTCTATAAATGCACGTAGGATATTATGGGCAATACCCGTTTGCAGGGTGGACTCTTGGAAGGCCTCTGTCTTAGGGGAAAAATAGTAATAGTGCTCATTTGTGTGCTTGTTATCCAATATGCCTCTGATAAACCTATTATAATTTGTATAGGCAAGCATTGGCTGTTCATGTATACCATCGGTAACCAGGCAATATAAACAGCCCACATTACACCCTGAAACTGGATTTATCTCATAGGTTAAGGTGGGGCAAGAGCCAGTGTAATTGTGAATCTCAAGGTCTCCATTAATATCAATTTCTCTTAGGTCAAGCTCTAGCTGTGGAATTAACTTGCCAGATTCTAAACGCTTCTTAAACAAGGCAGACCCTTCTTGCAGGGCTGTCAAAACCTCATCCGAGGGTTTCTCCTCTAATCCAAGGGCCTTTAAGTAGTCTAAGTCTACTGTACGGACCCTATATCCCTTTAAAAAATCCTTGCCCCATGGTTTTGGTGTTAGGTTTTTAAGTTTAATTCTTTTTGTCATTTAAATCACTCATCTCCGAGTATTTCTATAATTTTTTTTGCAAGCTGCTTGGAATTTGTAATGTTCATCACAGAGATATGGTTGCCTTCTGTGTGGATAAGGTCAAGGCCTAGTTGTGCTATGCCGTCCCACCCTAGGCTTTGGTCCTTCTCACCTGCCCTCCAGTTGGTCCTAAACAGTACAAGCCTTCCAGGATAGGGCTCTGGTAAGTAGCGGTTGATGGCTGTCTTTATCTTAGCAGGTGAGTAGTTATTAGGCTTGAACAAGACTTGTGAAACCTTTTTAATAGTAAAGCAAGCTAAGGGGGGAAGGTTTTTAAGGGGAATATCCTTAAGCCATGGCAGGACATTTCTAAGTGCCATAAGATAAATGTTCCTAGCTGGATACTTGGCATAGTTAGGGGTGTCAACTAATGCTAGTAGGGATAGCCGGTCCCCTTTTTGATGGAGCTGCTTGGCCATCTCAAAGGCAAGCATACCACCAGAGGAATAACCAACCAATGAATAGGGGCCAGTCGGCTGGATAGCCTTGATACCATCTATGTAGCTGGCTACTAAGTCCTCAAGGGATAACTCTTTGGCGGTATTTTTCTTTTGACCCCTGATGCCATATACAGGGTAGGTCTCTCCCAGGGAATCGGCAAGATGTGCATAACTAAGTAGCTCTCCGGTGATATCATGTATGCAGAATATTGGCCTTTTAGCCTGCTCGCTAGCATGTAAATTACCTGCAAGCTCTACCACAAAAGCCCTATCATTATTTACCCTACCCTCAATAAGGGCTGATTGCTTTTTTATTGTGCTTTCTTTATATAGGAGGTGCGGGGGGATATCTAGCTTAAAGGACTCTTCTATCCTTACGGACAGGACCATAACCGACAGGGAATCTCCACCTAAATCAAAGAAAGTGTCTGAACAATTTACTTGGGGGATATTGAGTACATCCTTCCATATGGTGGCCAACTTGATTTGAGTGGGTGTTTTGGGTTTTGCTTCTTTATTAGCTTGTCTTTTCTTTGGTATGACTCCCCTTAAGCTGGCATTTAACCTATCATAATCTATTTTACCATTTGGCGTCATTGGAATATAGGCTACCTGTTTAAAATAATCAGGAACCATATAAGGGGGCAGGGTGACCTTGAGTTCATCTTGGACTTGGTCTAGATCAAGACCCTTATCTCCCTCTATATAGGCACACAAGCTGCTTGTATTTGATAGCTTAGTTTTTGTAACAACAGCTTTTTTTACCGATTTGTGCGCTAGCAAGTGCTTCTCGATTTCCGAAGTCTCTATCCTATGGCCACGTAGCTTAACCTGCTGGTCTAGCCTAGATAGGAACTCCAAATTGCCATCCCCTCTATGGCGGACTAGGTCCCCTGACTTGTATACTATAGGATTTTCATCTCCAGTCCTATATGGGTTGCTGATAAAGACTTGCCCTGTTTGTTCAGGGTCATTTAGGTAGCCACGGGCAATATGGGGGCCAGACAACCACAATTCCCCTGCTAGGCCCTTGGGTAAGAGGCGGCCTTTTTTATCTACTACATATGCCCAGGTGTTGGCCAGGGGCAAACCAATTGGTATATTATCACTATCCCCATCTATTTTATAAGCCGTGGCATATATGGTGGCCTCAGTAGGGCCATAGGCATTTACCATGCAGTAGTTTTGCCCCTTAAACCTGTTAAACTTTTCACCTGCTAGCGTCAATATCCTCAAGGATTTGTTGTCCTCCTGGATAAATAGCTCACCAACCCTTGTTGGAAATGTGGCGACGGTGATCCTGTGTTTTTTGAAATACTTATTTATAGCAGGGATGGATAGGCGGATACCCTCAGGGATAATATGAAGGCTGCTCCCAACCATTAAGGGAGGGACTAGCTCTGCTATGGACACATCAAAGGCAAAGTTACAGTAGGCAGCATGGCTATCCCCTTCTTCTAGCTGGTAAAAATCCTTACTCCATTGGCAAAAATTTAGGAGGTTGCCATGGGTATTCATAACCCCTTTAGGCTTTCCTGATGAGCCTGAAGTATAAATTATATAGGCTATGTCTGATAGGCTGTTCCTATTGTCAAGAGGGCCCTTGTCGCCAGTAAAGATATTAGCCCTGTCAATATTAAGCCAATTATCAGTTAAGGATGAGGCCCTGGACCTTAAGGCGGAATGGGTCAAAAGTAAAACAGGCCTGCACTCTTTTAATATGAGCTTGATTCTTTGGTCAGGTAGACTTGGGTCAATTGGGACAAAGGCTCCCCCTGCCTTTAGGGTTGCGATAAGGGCAAATACATAGTCACAGGACCTTTCCATCATGATGGCCACAAAGTTGTCTGGCTTAAGG
>DASRNC010000073.1:0-5693 GCA_035647595.1 Bacillota bacterium
GTCCGGGCGGGTCCTTACACGAGCTTGCGGTTTTCGGTGAAAATGCCGACGAGTCACTGGGCATCAGGCTAACTGATTTGGAGGGAAATCCTGTTAGGGAGGGTGACCCCCTCTACAAGCTTGTGGATGAGCAGGATATAGCAAAATATAGCCATAGGTATATGACAGGCACTTATTTTGATGAGATATATCATGCCCGGACAGCCTACGAGCATTTAAATAAAATCAAGCCCTATGAGTGGACACACCCGCCCCTTGGCAAGATTCTTATTTCCATAGGCATAAACATCTTTGGGATGAACACCTTTGGTTGGCGCTTTATTGGGACACTCTTTGGGGCAGCCATGATACCCATCATGTACATTTTCGCCAAGAAACTGTTTAAGAAGAGCTTTTTCGGCTTCTGTGCTGCCTTTTTGATGATGTTTGACCTCATGCACTTTGCTCAAACAAGGATAGCGACAATTGATGGTTATACGACCTTCTTTGTAATATTAATGTATTATTTTATGGCAGACTATTACCTCAACAAATCCTACAAGAAGAGCTTTGCAAGGTCACTTGTCCCCCTCTTTCTAAGTGGATTATTCTTTGGCCTAGGGGCTGCCACAAAGTGGTCTGCCCTATACGGGGCACCCGGTCTTGCCTTGATTTTCTTCATAGCCAAGTACAATGAATTTAAGGACTATAGGGTCTACAAGAACATGCCTCAAGGGGATAGGCCAGCCTGGGTTAAACAATTTATACCAAGGTACTGGCTCGGTACCCTGGTCAGCTGCGTCCTATTCTTTGTCATAATACCGGCTACAATATACTTGCTCTCATATATCCCCTACCTCCAGGTAGAGGGGATGACCTTTAAGGATATAATTGACTATCAGGGCCGTATGTACAATTATCATAGCGGTCTGGAGGCGACCCATTCCTTCCAATCCAACTGGTGGTCCTGGCCACTTCTTGTGCGGCCAATCTGGTACTATAGGGCTCGAGATATGACGACAGGTTTGGCATCTACCATATCCTCATTTGGAAACCCAGCTATCTGGTGGGTAGGAATAGCGGCTTACTTTTATATCCTCAAGGGGTCAGTGGAGAAAAACAAGCTTGCTATGTTTTTACTAGTCCCAATAGTTACCCAGCTCTTACCTTGGACCATGATAACAAGGGCTGCATTCATATATCACTTTTTCCCTATACTGCCCTTTATAATGCTGGCAATAGTGTATGGGATAAAAAGGTTGCTGGACAAGGGACTAGACAGAAGATTGGTATACACCTACCTGGCCATAGTGCTAGTTACCTTTGTCATATTTTATCCTATGGTTTCTGCCCTGGTGGTACCCGAGTCCTATCTCCTAGGACTAGAACTATTTCCATCATGGGTATTCTGGAATTAATAAAGGGCCATGCTTGCCATGGACCGAGGCAAAAGCAGCTGAAAACGAAGTGAACTAGCCTAAGAAGAACCTTTCTCCAACTGGTGAATAAAATATAAATAATGCGTCAATGATTTAACCAGTAAGTAGGTTTGAAGGAGATTAGAGGAGGGTTTAGGATGATTCATATCAGACAATGTAGTATTTGCCGCAGGGCTAAAAGGGTTAATTTGATTATTTTACATAAGAACATTTGCCTTGAGTGCGAAAAGGATTTAATTATAACCAGTTCAGGTGATAGGTCCTATGGGCAGTATATGGACGGTGTCAAGCGTATATTATATAATTGTGCTCAGTAGAAGTGCATAATGGGGGTTGGGTGGTTTTATTATGGATATGCCTTTGGTACAAGCGATTTTAGACTATGTAAAGGAAGATACCGCGAGGTTTCATACACCGGGGCATAAGGGAAGAGACCTATTTTCTAACTCCGGCTTTAAGGTCGGCTGGACCTACGATTTGACCGAGCTAAGAGGGACAGACAACCTGCAGGCGCCTACCGGTGCTATAGGAGAAGCTCAAAGGCTTGCTGCCAGGGCTTTTGGATCAGATGTCTGTTTTTTTCTTGTAAACGGAACAAGCTCTGGTGTACATATAATGATGATCTACGCAGTGCAGCCCGGTCAAAAGGTTATAGTGCCACGCAATTGCCACAAGTCAGTATGGGACGCCTTGATACTATCCGGTGGCCTACCAGTATATATACAGCCTGAATATGACAAGGAGCGGGCCATCTATACCCAGATAAGTCCAGACAGTGTCAAGAGGGCCATAGCAAAAAACCAGGAAGCAGTTGCAATGGTATTGACTAGTCCTAATTATTATGGGATGGTTCCCCATCTAGAGGAGATCTGCAGCATTCTATCAAGGCATGGTATAATATCTCTGGTAGATGAAGCCCATGGGGGGCACTTTATCTTTAATTCCTCACTGCCGCCCTCTGCAGCCAAATGTGGTGCTGATATTTGGGCACAAAGCGCACACAAGACCCTGCCCTCCCTTACCCAGGCCTCATACCTGCATGCTAGTAGTAGCCTTATGGTTGACCAAGAAAGGCTGGCCCAGGTCCACGGGATGATGATGACCACCAGCCCGTCATACCTGCTTATGGGATCGCTGGATTGGGCCAGGGCTTATATGGAGCAAAAGGGTGAGGCAGAGTATGATAGGCTCATTGGGCTAATAGATAAGACAAGGAGTAAATTAAAATCACTGGGCATAGGTACAATGGACGACTATGTAAGGCCAGAGGTCGCAGCAATAGATGCCACTAGGCTCACGCTTGACCTATCCCAGCTTGGACTGACCGGGTTTGAGGGTGAAAGGATCCTTCGCAATAGGGGTGTCCAGGTAGAGATGTCCGACTTTTGCAGGCTTGTTTGTGTCTGCACACCTGCGGACAAGGATGAGGATTTCGCAAGGCTTGTAAGTGCTTGTGAATCCTTAAGAGGGCATGGGACAAGAAGGGCTGAATTAAGGTCTAAGATACATATGTCCAGTCAGATACCAGAGCAAGTGCTTTCACCTAGGGAGGCATTTGCCAGCAAGATAGACTATATACCGCTGAAAATGGCTCCTGGCAGGATATGTGCAGGCCTGGTTGGGGCATACCCTCCGGGCATACCAAAATACTGTTATGGAGAGCTAATAGACAAGGCTGGTATAGAGGAATTGACCGTAATTAAGGCCCTGGGCGGCCATCTTTTTGGAGTCGTGGACGGGGATTTAATACCAGTTGTTAAGTGATCTGCAGTGAATTAAAAATAGGGGAGAGTAGGCAAATGAGAGGCAAGCTAATAGCTATAGAGGCAGGGGATGGCAGCGGCAAGGAAACACAGTCAAACATGCTGGTTGGCAGATTAAAGGCTGAGGGATTTGATACAAGAAAGGTGACATTTCCTGACTATGACAGCCAATCCTCGGGCCTGGTTAAGATGTATTTAAGGGGAGATTTCGGAGAAAAGCCAGATGATGTAAGTCCCTATCCAGCCTCGACCTTTTATGCAGTTGACCGTTATGCTTCCTATAAGACGGCATGGGAGAGCTTTTATCTTGACGGTGGCATTATCCTTGCTGACAGGTACACTACATCCAATATGGTACACCAATCGGTAAAGATAGCAGATGAGCTAGACCAGCAAAAATATCTTGACTGGCTGTGGGATTTAGAATTCGTAAAATTGGGTCTGCCGGTACCTGATTGCGTTGTCTTTTTGGATATGCCGCCAGCCTATTCTCTACAACTTATGAAGGACAGACTTAACAAAATCACGGGGGACAGTGAGAAGGATATCCACGAAAGGGACAAAGCTTACCTGGAAAGGGTCTACAAGACCTCTGTGTTATTAGCTGAAAAGTTTGGCTGGCTGAGAATTGACTGTGTTGATGGCGGAGAAATAAGGACAAGGGATGCTATACACAATGATGTATACAAGAACATTTGTAGTTTGCTATAGGCATAGAAATACTATATAATAGTCATTAATAAATGGCTATTTTTTATTCCAAAGCAGGGGGGATTTGTAGTGAAACTTATAATTGCGATAGTTCAGGACGAAGATGCTCAAAGGTTGACATCCACTTTGATGGATGATGGCTACAGTGTTACTAAGCTTGCCACTACTGGGGGCTTTCTAAAGGCAGGCAACACAACATTGCTAATAGGTGTTGACGAAGAACGCCTAGATCATGCAATGGGTCTTATTGAAAAGGTGAGCAAGAGCAGGAAACAGGTGGCTACTTCACCGTCCCCTGTAGCAGGCACGGCCGGGGTATATGTTCCCTATCCTGTGGAGGTCACTGTTGGAGGCGCTACGGTCTTTGTTGTGGATGTAGAACAATTCCGCAAACTCTAGTGGTGGTTTACCTAATTCTTTCTAGGAGATTATTACGATGAATACCAAATATATTGTGGGGCAATCTCGGCTTGTTAATATGATGGATCGTACATTAACCAGCGGGCGGGTTGCCCATGCTTATTTATTTACTGGTCCTGCAGGTTCAGGAAAAAGAACTCTAAGCTCACTTTTTGCACAAGCTTTGCTATGTGAGGGCACAGGAGACAAGCCCTGTTATACTTGTAGGTCATGTAAACAGTACGAATCAGACAACCACCCAGATGTAGAGCATATGGTCAAGGAAGAGGACAAAACCATTATTTCGGTGGACCAGGTAAGGGACCTACGGGATAAGATCAAGGTAAAGCCCTACCAGTCTGACAGGAGAATAGTCTTTATCCATGAAGCTCATATCATGACGGACCAGGCGCAAAATGCTTTGCTCAAGACGCTTGAGGAGCCCCCGGGTCAAACAAATATCATTTTGCTAGCTGATAGCGAAAATAGATTGTTGTCTACAATAATATCAAGATGCCAGATTTTCAAGGTGGGAAGCCTATCTGCAGCAGATACTGCACAGGTTGTAAGCAATAGGCTGGCTATGCCAAAGGAGGAAACCCTAATCTTTTCTCAACTATCCTCCGGCAACCCTGGTAGGGCCTTGACATTGGCTGGCAATGAGGATTTCAAGGAAAAACGAGACCGGCTTATAAATGGAGTGGGTGCAGGGAGTATTTCCCATTTAATAGAACTGACCCCAATATTTACTGAAGACAGGGGGCTAGCTTTGGAATTGATGGATATATTGATATACTGGTTTAGAGATATATTGGTGCTCAAGGAGACTAACAATGAGAGCCTTCTTGTGAACATGGATAAGATATCCATGCTGGAGGCCCAAAGCAAGGCCTTTACAAGCAGGGCACTAAAGGATAATATAGAATTAATCGAAGAATCGCTAAGGGCGATTAACCATTTTGGTAATTTCCAACTAACCATAGAAAACATGCTTTTAGGCTTCATGGAAGGAGCAATTTAATGGAACTGGTTATAGGTGTACGCTTTAAGAATGCGGGTAAAATATATTATTTTGATCCTAGTAATATGGACTTGTCTTTGTCTGACAATGTAATAGTCGAGACGGCTCGCGGTATAGAGTATGGTGAGGTTGTCGTTGAGCCTAGGATGGTTTCTCCTGACGAAATAATTTCACCCCTAAAGAGCGTTATTCGCAAGGCCAACAAAGATGACGATAGGAAATATAAGGAGAACAAGAATAAGGAGGTTGACGCCCTAGCAATCTGCCAGAAGAAAATAGCAGACCACGGGTTAGCTATGAACCTGGTAGAAGTGGAGTTGACCTTTGACAATAGCAAGATTATATTCTACTTTACTGCCAATGGCAGAATTGATTTTAGAG
>DASRNC010000074.1:0-5868 GCA_035647595.1 Bacillota bacterium
ATATAATGGTTTTGGCTATTGCCCTACCAATTGCTCTTGTTTTTATTATCTTATTTTACATGGTAAATCCCATTGTGGATTTTTGGAAAATAAATATAAGCCTACTTATATTTCCTGCTTATTTGATAGGTATAGTTGCCCATGAACTAATCCATGGCTTAACCTGGGCTTATTTTTGTAAAACAAAATGGAAGGCTATTGGCTTTGGTGTCATATGGAAGTATTTAACGCCCTATTGTACATGCAATGAGCCCCTTAGCTACAAGGCCTATATTACAGGTGGCCTTATGCCAACTATAATCCTAGGCCTTGTACCCTACATAATCTCGCTTTTAATTGCTAGCGAATTTCTTTTGTTTTTTAGCCTTCTCCTAATTATAGGTGGCGGTGGGGACATGTATATGGTCATGATCATGCGCAAGTACAAAAATGCAATATTTGTAGACCACCCCTATGAGGTTGGGTGTACAGCCTTTGAAAGGGACTAGAGCTGTAGACGAAAGTGAAGTTCTTAGCCTTGTTTATTGGCTTTTTATACATGGCTAGAGCCTTCAAGAAAAGAGCAACCGACCAAGAGAATAAAGAAGAAAAGGTCCATACTGGAGAAGGCACTGATATTCCAGATAAAAAGACCGGTCCCATTAACTAAAAAAGTAAGAGGATGGAGCATCATTTAAAATGACACCACATCCTCTTTTGTATTGCTCTTATATTATTTTCTAGCTACTGGTAGCTTGGGTAGGGAGGCAAAGCCCTTTTCAAGGTCCTCGTCTGTTGGAACATAGTCAACCATATCGCCACTATTATAGGACATATAAGCTGTCATATCAAAATATCCAGTACCGGTTAGGCCAAATACAATGGTCTTTTTCTCGCCGGTTTCCTTGCATTTTATGGCCTCATCAATTGCCCCTAATATGGCATGGGCTGATTCTGGAGCAGGGAGGATTCCTTCGTGGCGTGAGAAGAGTGTTGCAGCTTCAAATACCTTGGTCTGTACTACTGCGCGGGCCTCCATATAGCCGTCATCATATAGCTTTGATATGACAGGGCTCATTCCGTGGAATCTCAGGCCGCCGGAATGGTCCGAGGAGGGTATAAAGCCTGAGCCTAGGGTGTACATCTTCATCAGGGGTGTTGTTTGCCCTGTATCGCCGAAGTCATAGGCAAAGCGGCCCCTTGTCATTGATGGGCAGGAGGCAGGCTCAACCCCTATTATACGGATATCTGACTTGCCATTTATTTTGTCTTCCATAAAGGGTGAGATCAGTCCTCCAAAGTTTGAACCCCCGCCTATGCAGCCAATTATCATATCGGGCTCAATATCATACTTTTCACATGCCAGCTTGGTTTCAAGACCAATAACAGACTGGTGGAGCAAGACATGGTCAAGGACACTACCTAGTACATATCTACAATTTTCTGATTCTAGGGCTACTTCTATAGCCTCTGATATGGCGCATCCTAGTGAACCACCGGTACCGGGGTTTGCTTTTAGTATCTGCCGGCCTACCCTTGTAGTGTCAGAGGGAGATGGGATAACTTTGCCACCATAGGTTTCGATAACTGCCTTTCGGTAGGGCTTTTGCTCTGCTGATACCTTGACCATATAGACGGCTAGGTCCAGGCCAAAATATGCACATGCCATGGCAAGGGCTGTACCCCATTGACCAGCGCCTGTTTCTGTTGTTAGGTTTGTCAGGCCCTGCTTTTTCGCATAGTAGACCTGGGCTGCTGAGGAGTTTAGCTTGTGGGAGCCGGAGGTGTTTGTCCCTTCAAACTTGTAGTAAATCTCTGCGGGTGTATCCAGTGCCTCTTCAAGGCAATATGCGCGAACTAGGGGCGAGGGACGATACATTTTGTAAAAGTTCCTAACCTCTTCAGGGATTTCGATGTATTTGTCTCTAGTGTTTAGCTCTTGTTCAACTAGCTCCCTGCAGAAAACACCGCTTAGTCCATCCACCCCAAGGGGTTCGTGGGTACCAGGGTGTATAAAGGGATCTGGCTTATCCTTCATAATAGCCTTTAAATTGAGCCAGTGCTTGGGCATCTCGTCTTCTGTTAAATGTATTTTGTAGGGTATTTTACTCATTTTCCAATCCATCCTTTCTTTTTTTAGAATAAAAAAGCCTTTATCCCTAATAGGACAAAGACTGTAATCTCTGTGGTACCACCTTAATTGCGCTTCTTTAGCGCCACTCGCTCCATGTACGAATATACATGCTTCCTTGATAACGGGTGAAGGCCCCGGCCTGCATACTTTAAAATAATTTCTGCATCGCCCTCATGAGTCCATTCGCCATAATCCTTACCGCCACAGTCCCACCGCCTGCGACTCTCTTTAGATAAAGGTGATTATGCTACTAATCTCAATCAACGGTTTATTCTTTCAAACGATTTAATTACAAATTATCATATACCTAATGTTTTTCTTTGTCAACCACAATTTTTTAATTAAATGAGTATCGAGCCAGTGTTTCACTCAGATGCGTGAATTTTCTTTACAAATAGGGGCTTGTCAGATAACATTTGAGTAAAAGGAAAGCTATTTAGTGGGGGAGACAAGATGAGAGCTATAAGAAAGATTATGAAAATAGTTATTATAGGTATGGTGGCAGTACTAGTCATTTTAGCTGGATCCTTTACGAACCATAGGCTACAAGTAAAAAAAGAGGCTAGCTTATTTAAGCCTTTAGGGCAATTGGTCAAAGTTAATGGTAATAACATGAGTGTTTATACAGAGGGTGACGGGGACAACACATTGGTTTTCATGTCAGGTGGAGGAACCTCTTCTCCAATTCTTGATTTCAAATCCTTATATTCGCAGCTCAGTGATGATTATAAGATCGTAGTAATAGAAAAGTTTGGTTATGGCTTTAGCGAGATTGTCGATGGTAAAAGAGATATAGCTACAATACTAGATGAATCAAGAAGCGCCCTATCAGCAGCAGGGATAGGGGGACCATATATCCTATGTCCACACTCTATGTCAGGAATAGAGGCCCTATATTGGGCACAGGAATATCCAGGGGAAGTAAAAGCAATCCTAGGCTTAGACATGGCAGTGCCTGATGCATATTCAGATTACAATATTAATAGGCCTTTATTAAAGCTGGGTTCATTTATAGCCCAGGCTGGAATTATCAGATTTATACCGGGTGTATCCGAGAGCGAAGCCATGAAACATGGCATTTTGACCGAAGAAGAAAAAGATATATATAGTGCAGTATTCTACAAGAGGACAGCAAGTAAAACAATGCTAAATGAGGTTGAAGAAATAAAAAACAATGCAGCAATAGTAAATAAGGGTGGCATTGTAGGGGTCCCAACCTTAATGTTTTGCTCTAATGGAAATGGCACGGGTTGGGATGAAGAGGAGTGGAAGAGCTATCAATACGATTTTATCGAGCAAAAGGAAAATGGTGAATTGATTTATTTGGATTGTAGCCACTATATTCATAATCATGAGTATGAAGAGATAGCGAAAAGGATAAGGGAATTTATTATGGAGGATCTTTAGAAAGGGAGGACATAAAATGTTATTTATATTTATGGGATCAAGCTGTACTGGCAAATCAACAGCAGCTAACAAAATAAAAGAAAGGCTAGATGTTGAGGTTTTTACTGGTAAGGATTATTTAAGGATGGCAAAGAATAAGTATGAAGCCTGGAAATTATTTTATGATAAATTATTAAAGGCATCATTAAAGCAAGATCCAGTTAAAGGAACAATTATATACTTGATAACAGAAAAAGAAGAATTAATAAAAGTAAAGGACATAAAAAACTCATATAAGATAAAATTCACAGCTCCGCTAGATATAATCAAGGAACGCTTTTCACAAAGAATGAATGGTATACTACCAAAGCCTGTCGAGGATATGCTAGAGAGAAAAAATAAGGAATGGGAAGCTATAGATGGTGATATGACTGTAGACAGCTCACAAGAAGAGGAGATTGAAAAATTAATGCAGCTATTTACAGGTTGATGGAGTTATTTAGAGTAATGGGTTATCCTGTTTTCATTCCACCCAAGCTGGCTATATAACTAAGGATATAAACAAAGGACACAAAAGGACTGGAGCTGATAGGTTGAAGGCGGAGCATTTTACCTTTAGCAATGAAAAGGGCCAGGATATTTATGTTTACAGATGGCTACCCAAAAAAGACTGCCGTATAAAAGGAGTGCTACAGATCTCCCACGGTATGGCAGAGCATGCTGGCAGGTATGAAAGGCTTGCAGATTTTCTAACTCAGCATGGATATATAATATATGCTAATGATCAAAGGGGCCATGGAAAAACTGCTGGTCATATAGACAATGTCGGCTACATAGGCGAGGACGGGTTTAGTGGGATGGTCCTTGATATGAAGCAGCTAACTGACATAATCAAAATGGAGTATCCAGGTATGCCCCTTATAGTACTTGGACATAGTATGGGCTCATTTTTAACTCAACGTTACATACAAAGATGGGGCCAAGGTATCGAGGGTGCAATACTATCTGGTAGCAATGGAGAGCGGGGACTTGATATAAAGCTTGCTATAGGCATAGCCAGATTGCAAGCGTTTTTGCTAGGCAAGAGGAAGAGGAGCAGGCTACTTAAATTTCTGACATTTAGTGTTTACAACAGTGCGTTTAGGCCAGCGCGTACACCCTTTGACTGGCTGAGCCGAGATAAAGATGAGGTCGATGAGTATATAGCTGATAAATATTGCGGTGGAGTATATACTACAAGCTTCTTTTTAGACTTTTTTAGGTTGCTAGACAAGCTTTATGATAGGGAGGCAGCGGGCCGGATTCCAAAGGACTTATCCTTAAATATCATATCGGGGGCCATGGATCCTGTGGGAGGCCAGGGCAAGGGAGTTAGAAAGCTGATAGATTTTTATAAAGGACTTGGCCTTAACAATGTATCATCAAAGCTTTATCCAGGTGCACGCCATGAGCTACTAAATGAAGTAAATCGTGATGAGGTCATGGAAGATATATTATTATGGCTAGTAGGAAAGACAAAGGGTTGAAGAGGGGATATGATATAATAGTATTTGGAGGGAAAAAGATGAAAACAAATAAACCTATAAGGGAAATAATAAAAGCAAGAAAATCAACAAGATCCTATGATGGAAATGATATGGACAGGGCGAAGGTTCAAAAGTTAGAGGACTTTATTGAACAAATCAATAAAGAAGCAAATATAAAGGCCAGGTTTACTTTAAGGACAAATAAACAAAACAATGGGAAGGCAAAGAAGCTAGGGACCTATGGAATGATAGCTGGGGCAAGTTCATTTATAGTCGGCATTTTAGATAAGGATGAAAAGGATGCCGTGGAGTTTGGATACTTGTTTGAAAAGATAATTTTGTTTGCAACAGACTTAGGTCTTGGAACCTGCTGGCTTGGAGGAACATTTAACAGAAGTAATTTTCAAGAGAATTCTGGTTTAAAAGAAAATGAATTTATCCCTATAGTATCTCCAGTAGGCAATATTAAAGATAAGGCTAGGTTAGTTGACTCAATTATAAGGGCTGGAGCGGGCTCAAGCAAAAGAAAACCATGGAGTGACCTATTCTTTGAAGGGGGCGCAACAAAACCCTTAACTGAAGATAAGGCAGGCACATATGCCACTGCATTAGAAATGCTTAGAATAGGGCCTTCTGCTTCCAACAAACAGCCCTGGAGAGTGATTAAGGATGATAATAAATTTCATTTCTTTTTATCTAGAACAAAGGGATATGGGGCTTCATCCTATGATATGCAGAAAAATGATATTGGAATAGCAAAGTGTCATTTCGAATTAACAGCTAAGGAGCTAGGGCTAAAGGGAAGTTGGATAGAAGAAGATAAGGGTATGGCAAATGATTTTG
>DASRNC010000075.1:0-3184 GCA_035647595.1 Bacillota bacterium
GTATTTAGGAAAAACGATCATGGGAGAGGGGGATTGTCATGAAACAAACCAATACATAAAGCATACAGTCCAGTGACTTATACTGTAACTAATCAATCTTGTAATTATTAGAATTTTCCTATACGATATCTATAGTATTAAATATATGAAAGTGTAGGTTCGCGGGGGAAATATGGAGGAAATTACAGGAATAATAGGAGACATAATTTTTCGAAATGAGGATAATGGCTATTCTGTAGTAGATGTTTTAGATGAGACTACTAAGGAAACAGTCACTGTCGTAGGCAGTTTCCCCTTTATAAACCCTGGGGAAATGGTGCTCTTAACAGGAGAATGGGTCACACATCCGGATTATGGCCTTCAATTTAAGATGGTAACATACAACTCTCTTGCACCTTCGACGACTGTAGGTATGGAAAACTACCTTGCGTCTGGCCTTATCAATGGGGTAGGTCCATCAACAGCCAAAAAGCTAGTAGAACATTTTGGCCTTGATGTGCTAGATATCATTCAATTTAATCCATTAAGGCTGACAGAGGTAGTAGGGATTGGCAAGATAAGGGCTGAGCTTATAGCCTCATCCTTTTCGGAGCAAAGAGAGATCCGGGAGGTTATGATATTTCTACAGTCCTACTCTATAACGACTTCTCTGGCCCTGAAAATATACAAGGCCTATGGCAACAATACGATTGCTCTTGTTAAAAAGAACCCCTACCGACTAGCAGAAGATATAGATGGAGTTGGCTTTAAAACAGCTGATTTGATTGCAGCAAAACTGGGCGTGGATTCAAGCTCTATTTACAGAATAATGTCAGGTGCTAGATATGCTCTACATCAGGCTGCCTCTGACGGTCACACATATTTGCCCAAGGATGAGCTGGTGGAGAAGGCAACAAAGCTTTTATCAGTAGGCCAAGTAGAGGTTGAAAACGCTATAGTACAGATGGCTCTAAACAAGACTATAGCTATGGAGAACAATGAGGACCAAACCCATATATTTTTATCAGCCCTATTTGAGGCAGAGGCCCGTGCTGCTGTGAGACTCCTCGAGTTATCCCTTGCAGAAAGTGACATCGGATTTGAAGATATAGACAAACAGATTAAGGACTTTGAAGGCCGCAATGACATAGAGCTGGCTGAGTCCCAAAAGGTGGCAGTCACCAGGGTCATGGAGCATGGCATCGTGGTAATAACAGGTGGTCCTGGTACAGGAAAAACAACAACTATAAACTGCATAATCAACCTATTAAGACAAAAGGGCTTGACTGTAGAGTTGACAGCACCTACAGGCCGAGCGGCCAAACGGATGAGTGAGGCCACAGGCTTTGAAGCCAAAACCATACACCGGCTCCTAGAATACGGCTATAGTGATGATGGGTGGAGCGGCTTCCAAAAGAATGAGGATGACCCACTAAAGTCAGATGCAATTATTATTGACGAAATGTCCATGGTAGATATTATGCTACTTAACAGCCTGCTTAGGGCCATACCGCCTGGCACACGACTCGTGATGGTAGGAGATGTGGACCAGCTGCCCTCGGTGGGGCCTGGCAATGTTTTGCGAGATATTATAAAAAGTGAGACCGTTACAGTTGTCCAACTGACGGAGATATTCAGGCAGGCCCAGGAGAGCATGATAATCACCAATGCCCATAGGATTAATAAGGGAGACCTACCTATACTCAATGCCAAGGAAAAGGATTTTTTCTTTGATAGACGCAACAAGGCAGAGGACATAGTTAATGTGCTGATGGACCTAGTCAATAGGAGACTGCCTGGCTTTGGTGATTATCATCCCATAGGTGACATACAGATCCTTGTACCCATGCGGAAGGGCATAGTTGGCGTCAACAATTTGAATATACAGCTTCAGCGAGTTTTAAATCCGCCTGCAGCCGGCAAGTCAGAAAAGCTCATAAGGGATACGCTTTTTAGGGAGCAGGACAAGGTGATGCAAATTAAGAACAACTACACTTTAAAGTGGAGCAAGATAGAGGACGGACAAGAGCTTTATGAGGGTGAGGGTGTCTTCAACGGCGATATGGGCTATATAAAATCTATAGACAATGAGGAACAGACCCTAGAGGTATTGTTTGACGATAGCAGGCAGGTGGAATATGAGTTTAACCAACTAGATGAGCTGGAGCTTGCCTATGCTGTGTCCATCCATAAAAGTCAGGGGAGCGAATTTCCCGTGGTTATTATCCCACTATTCTACGGCCCCCCCATGCTAATGACGAGAAACCTCTTATATACAGCTGTAACTCGTGCCAGGGAGCTTGTAGTACTAGTAGGCAGGCAGGGCCTAATAGGAAAAATGGTAGATAATAATCATATAGCCAGGCGCTATTCAGGACTGGCAGAAAAACTGAACAGGGCCTTTGTTCAGCCACACATATGAACACAGATGGGCGATTTTCTTTAATATATTAGCTGGATGGTGCTAAAGGGCCCTTATAAGCAGCAAAAAAGTTAAAGGAAATAATCAGGCAAAGGCTTAAAATGCCTAAGTGAAAAGAGGGCAGGCCCGCCTGTATAGATGGAGAGGGAAAAAATGAACTTAAGACCAGTCTTGTATGCTGCTCTTGATATGGTATTCCCCTTGGTTTACTGTGAGATATGCGAGCATCCACTGGAGAGAAAGGCTGCCCATAGCTTGTGCTTGGCCTGTTATTCCTCCCTGCCCTTGATAAAGGACCCTAGATGCCAAAAATGTGGTAAGCCATTGGAAAAAGATTTAGACGAATATTGCAGTGACTGTATAGGTAGGCAACACTTATTTGATGCGGGCCTATCAGTATACGAATATACATCAAGTGTCAGGGATTTGATATATAGGTATAAATATATAGGTCAAACTAGCCTTGCTAGACCCCTAGCATCCTTTATGGCAGACCTTTTGCAGGAGGCAGACTGGCGGATAAACCTCCTTGTCCCTGTTCCTCTTCATACCAGGAAGCTCAAGTATAGGGGTTTTAATCAATCGGCCCTGCTGGCGGATTTTATTGGCCACAGGCATGGAATACCCATTGATGGCAAGGCCCTGATTAGAAGGGTTGATACTGACAAACAGGCCAGCCTAACAAGGGCTGAGAGGGAGAAAAATCTCAAGGGGGCCTTTGAGGTAGCCAAGCCATCAACTATTTTGGATAAAAATATACTTTTAATAGATGATGTGTATACG
>DASRNC010000076.1:0-2460 GCA_035647595.1 Bacillota bacterium
GTATAATATACACTAAAACAATAGCCATTTACAAGCTTTGTTCAAGCTATATTTTAAAATATTCTCTCGTAAGTGTATAGTTTGTTGGCACCTAGGCTAAATGCAAGATCCCAAATATAACCATGCTTACTGAAAATAATATTATTGTTCTGTACAAAAAAAGGCGGCAAATTCAGAGAAGAAATTTGTCGCCTTATCCTGGTGGAGGAGGATGGATTCGAACCATCGAAAGCTGAGCTAACAGATTTACAGTCTGCCCCCTTTGGCCAACTTGGGTACTCCTCCATGGGTGTTGTTACATGTCACTACTAGTGACAATTCACAATTATAGGACAAGAGCTAGCCAATGTCA
The DNA here is from genome assembly GCA_035647595.1 of Bacillota bacterium. GTDB lineage: Bacteria > Bacillota > Clostridia > Caldicoprobacterales > DTU083 > UBA3906. Next base: position 353 of record DASRNC010000076.1, read on the forward strand.
ACTGTTAATTTTTATGCATTTTATGCTATTAGTATTGATATTATCTGTGTTTCATGGATATAATATTAACTATGGAGAATAAGTGAATTGTATCATTTTTTATTTTAGCCAGTATACACCCTTGAAAATAGGTAGGCTGAAAAATAACTGTCGAGGCAGGACAGCAATAAATAAGGGATTCACAAGCTGTAAGGAGTGAGCCATTTTGAATAATATCCATATAAAGAACTTTGCTGGTAGGCATTTACACTTTGTAGGCATAGGCGGTATCAGCATGAGTGGGCTAGCAGAAATACTACATTCCAAAGGCTATAGCATTTCTGGATCAGACCTACAGGATAGCCCTATTACACAAGGGCTAAAGACGCAGGGTATAAGAGTATTTACTGGGCATAGTGGTGCTAATGTCTCGGGGGTGGATTTGGTCATATACACAGCCGCGGTTAAGGATGACAATCCCGAACTCATAGAGGCACATAGGGTTGGTATACCAGCTCTTGACCGGGCAACACTCTTGGGACAGATAATGGAGACCTTTAGCTATCCTATTGGTGTAGCCGGGACCCATGGTAAGACAACAACTACTTCTATGCTTTCTATCATACTCGATTATGCCCAGCTAGACCCTACAATACTAGTAGGCGGGCAGGTGGATGCCCTTGGTGGCAATGTTCGTATCGGCCAAAGCTCCTATTTTTTAACGGAGGCCTGTGAATATGTAGGGAGCTTCTTGAAGTTTCGACCATTGATGTCTATTATTTTGAATATAGACATAGACCACCTGGATTACTTTAAGGATATAGACCATATTTACTCCACATTCCTTGAATATGCAAGACTGGTTCCCAAAGAAGGTACCATCATCGGCTGCTATGATGACCCAAGGGTTAGGCAGCTCTTAGATGAGCTTGACTGCCATACTATAAGCTATGGCCTAAAAAGCGGTTCAAAATGGCTGGCCCATGATATTGTATTTGACAAGATGGGCTGTCCATCATTTAAGGTAACTGACCAGGGCAAGTTCATAGGTACATTTTCCCTCAGGCTACCAGGGGATCATAATGTCTTAAACGCCCTGGCTGCCATAGCTGCTGCAAGTACCATAGGAGTATCGGTAGCTACGATAAAAGAGGCTATACTTGGCTTCCGAGGCACAAATAGACGTTTTGAAGAAAAGGGCTATACTGGCAAGGGTGCTATGGTGATCGATGATTATGCCCACCACCCAACGGAGATTAGGGCAACGGTTAAGGCTATGAGTAATTTCAACAAAAAACTTTGGTGTGTTTTTCAGCCCCACACATATACTAGGACTAAGATCCTCTTTAAGGATTTTACAGAAGCCTTTGATGGGGTAGATCATTTGATAATCGCAGATATATTCCCTGCAAGAGAAAAAGATCCAGGGAACATTCATTCAAGAGACCTGGCAAAAGCCCTATCAGACAAGGGGATAGACTGCATATATATGTCCGACTTTGGCAAAACCGCAGCTTACCTGGAGACTAAGGCCAAGGCAGATGATTTGATTATTACTATGGGAGCAGGAGATATATACAAGGTCGGAGAAATGCTTGTCAAAAATTGATTATAACAAAAATTGCATGAATATATGAACGAAAAAATACAATACTAGAATATGAGGAGGGATTATTGTGAAAAAATTTACAGCAGTCTGCCTCATATTGGTCAGCGCTACCCTACCGATAGGTGCATTGTCCGAAACGACCAGTGATGGGCAGATAGATATGCTAGTTGATAATATGAAAAGCCAGACTAGTTGAAAGGCTGAGGATATCCACTTGCTTGCTGCAATTGTCAATGGCGAGGCAAGAGGAGAATCCTATGAGGGCAAGGTGGCTGTTGCCGCTGTTGTGCTCAACCGGATAGAGTCCCCGGGCTTTCCCAATAATATTAAAGAGGTTGTCTATCAGCCAAAGGCCTTTACTTGTGTGAATGATGGCCAAATAAATCTGACCCCCAGCTTTGAATCCTATAGGGCAACCTTTGATGCCATATTGGGAGCTGATCCAACAATGGGATCTTTATTCTACTTGAACCCGGAAACTGCTAGCTCCAGATGGATGCTAAAGAGGGCATCTAAAGAC
>DASRNC010000077.1:0-3179 GCA_035647595.1 Bacillota bacterium
GTATTTCCCGTAGCATCCGTCTAATAGCATAGAAGAAAAACATTTTGGAGGGAAAATTTTTATGAACCTGTCTAGGCTAACACGCTATCTTATCATTTCACTTATTATCCTTGTACTTTTCACAGGCTGCGATCTGGAACTGTCTAATGGCAAGGCTGGCAGAACAGAGGCCCTGTCAAAGTCAATAGCTCTTGGTGAGGCCAAATCAGTAGACACTAAAATACAAATAGGTATAGGAGAGTTTAGCCTAACAGGCGGCTGCGATGAACTTTTCGCAGGGGAGTTTCTGTATAATATTCCGGAGTGGAAGCCAGAGGTGGAGTACACAGATTCAAGTGACCAGGGCAGGCTGAGTATTAGGCAGCCTGATTCCAAGAAGGTGAATATGGACAAGAGTGTATACAGATGGACACTGGACCTAAACAGTGACCTCCCAACAAATCTTGATGTAGACCTGGGCGTAGGGACGGGCAACCTTGATCTTAGGGGTGTTAACCTAAAGGGCCTAAGTATAGATTGTGGAGTTGGAGAGGTTTTGATTGACCTGTCAGGCAACTGGGAGACTGGTTTTAGGGGTAGTATTAATAGTGGCGTTGGAGAAGTGACAATATATTTGCCCAAGGATGTAGGTGTAAAGGTAAATGCCACTAGTGGGATAGGTGGAATAAAGGCAGAGGGGATGACCAAGAAAAGCGGTTCCTATTACAATGATGCCGCCGAAATATCGGATATATTAGTTGAACTTGATATAGAGGGCGGAATAGGCCAAATAAATTTAGGGGTTAAATGAGGGACCAGCCTTTGATTGCTTTATTGTATGAAGTAGGATTATGTATTATAATTGAATAAGGTAAGAAATGCCGGTATGCAAAGGAGAAACTTGTTATGCGAAACACAATCATTCAGGTGTCGAGCCTAATCATCCTATTATTTTTGTGCATAGGAGCCCTAACGGCCCTTTATTTTATGGCCAATGAATCGGGAGGCTCCCTTTCACCCGGCAGTATCGGCCTAAAGGATTACATATCACACCTAACAGGCAACAGGGTTTACTTTCTTGAACAGCTTGGACTCTATAGGTTTATCCTAACTACTTTGATGGTTGGGCTATCTGCAGGGGCAGTACTTGTATTTTGCACAATGCAGATTAGAAAACCCTTCAGCTATGGTCCATTAGCTATAATGGGCATTGCCCTTGTGTATTTGCTCCATCTTTTAATGAGGGCTGATGACCTCTCTATCCATTATGAGACCAACAAATATTTAATAGCCTCCAGGGCCTTTATAGCAGTAGGTTTTTATTTCATTTTAACTATAGGACGAAGGGCTGATCTACCAGTTGCAAAAGGCGTTACCAAGTATTTTGGCATAGTTGCCTTGGTGTTTATCTCTATGCGACTTGGTGTGGCCTATTCATCGACTCAAAGTGCTATACCCACTAGCTATTATGAGCATTTGGGGTCAGGGCACTTTGTTTCTTACCTGGGCCTAAACCCGATAAGCGACTATAGCCAGACTGTAAATTGGTTTAACTCGCTTATACTGCTCGTCTTTAGCCTGATTCTCAGCATAGTATACTGGGCCTTGGAAAGGGCTGCATTGAATGCATTGGTAAGGGTAAAAAGACCTGATTAATTTTATGCAAGTAATAAGACGCCTGCCTGCAAAAATCATAGGTAGTAAGTTAGGTCAACCAGCCTGTCGGCAACAATATCCGGGTTTACATCACTTGAAGCTAAGTCCTTTTGGCGGGTTACGCCGGTTAGTACAAGGGCGGTGGTCACCCCATGCTTTGACCCGATGGCAATATCGGTCTCAAGTCTATCTCCAACAAAAACAAGCTCCTTCTTTGATGCTCCAGTACGTCTTATCACATAGTCTATAGTTTCAAAGCTAGGCTTGCCTAGGTATTTAGGCTCCTTTTCGGTGGAGGCTGTAATAAATGCGCACATGGCTCCACAATCAGGCATCAGTCCACCACCCTCTAAGGGACAATTTTTATCAGGGTGGGTAGCTAAGAAGGGGACACCTCCCCGTATAAGGTCACAGGCCTTGTTGAGCTTTTCATATGTAAGAGTAGTATCAAAGCCGACGACTACAGCATCTGGCCTATCATCTGTTAGGAAAAGCCCATTTGCCTTAAAGTCATCCTCTAGTAGGGGAGTACCTAGCAGATAGACCCTAGGGTTGTTAAACCTGTCTAGCAGATAGTCAATAGTCACCATGCCCGATGTAGCCAGCTGATTCTTATCAATGTCACATCCCATAGATACTAGCTTGTCTAAGTAAAATTGAGGTGCTTTAGATGTGTTATTTGTAAAAAACAAAAAGTCAATTCCCTTGTCCCTTAATGTATCTATAAACTCCAAGGAACCCTCTAAGAGCCTGTCACCTAAATAAAAGGTGCCATCCATATCGAGAATGAATACCTTTTTATCTTGGAGCAGCTTTTTTCTCATGAGAAAACCCCCATTTATAAGTGAACAATCTAATTCATTTAGAAATTTGTTCCATGTGTTTTGCCTATAGTTTATCATGCCTACTATATTGTCTCAAGCAATTAGAGATATTGGATCTAATATTGGGCCACCCAACCCACACCATGGATACCTAGGCTAGTCAAAAATTGGATGACATTAACTAGTGCGGCTTGTATATAGCTAGGTTGCTGTTAGGGATACAGTATAAATGGACAGTAAAAGAGCCCCTGAGGTAATTGGGGCTCTTTTATGTAAGGGGTTTGGGGGTTTGGGTAACTTACATTATTATGATAACCAAGTTTCAGAAAAATAAACGTAAAAACTAAAAATACTTAATTATTTTTTTGTTTTTTTATCTTCAACTAACAGCTCCACTTCAAAGCTATCAAAAGAAATCATCTCCATAAAATTATCTTGGTTTAGAACAGCCCTATTATATTTCTCAAACTCCCTGTCGTTTTTAGGCAGCCAAATAGGTCTTTGCAGATCAAGTTCGTAACATATTTGTTGGATACATTCTTGAAGCTTTTCCTCATTGGAAAGCCTGTCATCCTCATTACTAACTACTACCTGGGCTATAATTTTATTGTTTTTTCGAAGTACTCCCCATATGCGATACATCAGCTCATCCTTTGCAAAAAAATTCTTATGAACCATTATAGCAAAAAAAGGGCATAATAAACAGCGAGTGGAATATAT
>DASRNC010000078.1:0-4215 GCA_035647595.1 Bacillota bacterium
GCATCATATCGATAAACCTGTCGCGTAAAGGCATTCACAGCATAAGATATCTCTTGTACAAAGTGATCTTCATGGTCTGTTCCCAAAACAAATTGATAGCAATCTTCATCTTACTCAAAAATATAACCCCCTACTGTGTACAGGAGGTGAGCAAGTCTCAGCTAATAGGGTATCCACCTAGACATACAAGTTAAACTACCAACAATGATAAATTTGGGCTTATGGCAGAATAAATAATATGTAAGTGTACAAGAATATAGTGAACGCAATGAAGTTTTAGGATCTTGTTGCTACATTTTGGTTTGTATTTACGATCACAGGGGTATTATACCTCTATCTGGATTTTGTGTCAACACTTTTGTAATTAAAGCAATCTTTTGTAAGCTAGGATATTGGTGCACAATGTTTTTCCAATATAATAGATTTGCTAATGAAAAATGGGTCCTAATTATTTGCTAATCGCTATTGACAAAAATATGCAGTATGATATAATTAATTGCACACAATATAATTGTTTAAAACTTTTTTAGGAGGATAAGATATGTCAATATATAAATATGAATACACGTCTATCGAGGGCAGGCCAGTTAAGATGTCTGAGTACAGTGGCAAGGTGGTTCTGATAGTAAACACTGCTAGTGAGTGTGGCTTTACACCACAGTACGAGGGACTGCAAAAGCTTTATGAAAAGTATAAGGATCAGGGACTTGAGATAATAGGTTTTCCATCTAACCAGTTTAAGGGTCAAGAACCTGGCAGTGATGAGGAAATAGCGACCTTTTGTCAGGTCCGCTTTGGTGTTGCTTTTCCCCTATCACAAAAGGTTGAAGTCCGCGGCGAAAATGCCATACCCCTATACCAGTACCTGACCTCACAAAAGGGCTTTAAAGGCTTTGGTAAAGGCTTAAAGGCAAAGGGCTTTGAAACAATGCTAAAAAGTATTTACAAGGATAGCTATGGCGATGATCAGATCAAATGGAACTTTACCAAGTTTCTTGTAGACCGAGAGGGCAAGGTCTATAACCGCTATGAGCCAACCGTTGAACCAGAGGATATGGCAAAAGATATTGAGGGATTGCTTGCGTGAGTAAAGACCTATTAAAACTAGAAAAGCAGCTCTGCTTTCCCCTTTATGTCGCATCTAAAGAGGTGGTCAGCAAGTATAAGCCCTTTCTTGAGAAAATAGACCTGACCTATACTCAATATATCGCCATGATGGTTTTGTGGGACAAAAAAGTAATAAGTGTAAAGGACCTAGGTGCATACCTATATCTTGATTCAGGTACCCTTACCCCTCTACTAAAAAGGCTAGAGGCCAAGGGCTATGTCAAGAGGATGCGGTCAAAGGATGATGAGCGTATTGTAAATATCCACTTGAGCCAAGAGGGGCTTAAGCTAAAGGAAAAGGCTCTCAATATCCCTGTGCAGATGGCCGCTTGCATAAACCTGACTCAGGAGGAAGCTACAAGCTTATACAAGCTTTTATACAAGATAATCGGACAATAGTTAATTGGCTGCCTAATTGCGCAGCCTGTTTTTTTCTAAATTTTAGGGACTTAAGGTTACAGACCAGCTTTAGCCTATAGATCAGTTTTAGTTTATAGGACAACTTGCTACTTTGTCCTCTTCCTTGTACTTGCTAAATGTTTTGTATATAATAAAGGGCAAATATTACAGGGAGGAATACCATGACCCTGCAACAGCTTAGATACATTATAAAGATAGTAGAATGCGGCTCTATTACCCAGGCAGCCAAGCAGCTTTATATTACACAGCCCAGTCTCTCTGCAGCTGTCAAGGAACTTGAAAAAGAACTAGGGATAGAGATTTTGTATCGCACTAGCAGGGGGATAACTCTATCTACTGACGGTAGGGAGTTTCTCTCCTATGCCCGCCAGGTAATTGAGCAAACAGAGCTACTAGAAAGGCGTTATATGGACAAAAAGCCCTCAAAGCAGCTATGCACTATATCTACCCAGCACTATGCCTTTGCAGTTAATGCCTTTGTAGAGCTACTCTTAGGACTTGACGTTGATGAGTACGAGTTTACCCTTAGAGAGACTAGGACCTATGAGATTATCGAGGATGTCAAGGACTTCCGTAGCGAGATTGGCATCATATATTTAAGTGATTTTAACGAACAAATTATAAACAAACTACTAGTCGAAAACCACTTAATCTTTAACCTGCTTTTTGAAGCTGACCCCCATGTCTTTATAAGCTCAAAGCACCCGCTGTCCAAGAGGGCTTCTCTTACCCTAGATGATTTAGAGGCCTACCCCTTTCTTGCATTTGAGCAAGGCTTTAACAATTCCTTTTACTTTTCAGAGGAAATACTTAGCACTGTACCGAGAAAGAAAACTATCCATGTCAGTGATCGAGCAACACTGTTTAACCTGCTTATCGGACTAAATGGCTATACTATCTGTTCAGGTGTTTTAAATAGCGATCTCAACGGTGATAATATTATCTCAGTACCACTTTTGACAGATGAAAAAATGCGGATAGGTTGGATAGCAAATGAAAAGACCCATCTTAGCCACCTGGCCCTAGAATATATAGACAAGCTCAAGGGTGTTATTAGAGGATATGGCTATAGCGTAGAATAAATAATAGAAAGCAAAATGTTTCCCCAAAAAAATGTGGCGGAAGCATTTTTTTTTGAACCTTTTTATCCTTTCTAGTATCTAATTATTGCATAGTTGAATTTGGTAGAGGAAATGCATGTAATAATAGGCAGTAAGAAAGAAAAACGCTCTTGTATGTGCGTCTACTGGCAGATAAATTGTTTGTTTGTGTCTTAATATATCAAATTACATGGAACCCTCTTGGCAGGTATTATCACTGGCGAGTATACAGGGATTGCCCGCGGCGTCAAGGTAATGCCAATAAAGGTATTGGACAAGTACGGTTTTGGTAGGAGTGAAAATCTAGTAAAGGGCATATTGTGGGCTGTTGACAATGGTGCAAACGTTATTAATATCAGCATAGGTCGCAACAAAAATGTTATGAATGAAAGTGTCCCTGTATCCAACACCTTTAGTGATATTGAGTATAGGGCTATCGAATATGCACTTATGAATAATGTAACTGTTGTCCTGCCGTGTGGTAACTTTAGAATGAATGAGTTGAGCTATCCGGCTGCATATAGATTTAAGCAAACTCTACCAAGCCCCATAATAGTTAGTGGGTTTGACAATGACCAGAAATACTTTTGGTCCAATACATCAGATCGAATTGATGTAAGTGCTCCGGCTGAAAACATTTTATCCTTGATACCTAAAGAGCTAGATAGTAACATTGAAGACTATATAAATATCGATAACGATGGCTACAGCTTCTGTGGTGGTACATCTTTTTCCTGCGCCTACATCTCTGCAATGGCAGCAATTATCAAAGCCCTTGATTATGAGCTTACAAATGAACAAATAAGGCAGATAATCATATCATCAGCTAAAAACATTGGAGAGGAAGGAAAGGATGACGTGTTTGGATATGGCAAACTAGATATGAGAAAAAGCTTACTTATGCAAAGACTGGCGGCCGGACCTAACAAAACCGAGCTTTATGAAGGGGATCAGGTGACCTTTGTAACTCGGTTAACAGATATGGAAGATAAAACTGTAGATTCAGTAGAGAAATATCTTGATTTCGATGACGGTATGCTCATTATTGAGGAAGAAGATATAGAAAATTTAGACGATATTATTGCGCAAAGGGAAATAGAAAAAGAAGAGGAAGCAATATTTGAAAATGATCTGCATGTAAATATATATAGGTATTATGCATATCAGGATGAATTTATCCTAGACGATAGTCTCCTATATTTAATAGATAATCCCGAAATTGACATAGAGATCAGCTTTGAGACTTCAAGCATATATAAAATAGAGTTTTTAAGTCCTACAGATTTATGGGTACCATTTAATTATTATTTAAAGGTCAGCCCTCAAAACCCGACAGCATCATTAGAAGAAGGCTTGTATATTGGAGGAAGACAGCTAGATTTCCTTGTTGACACCTCAGAGACTGACATTTATTACACCACAGATGGTTCACCTATTATATACAATAATGAGATCAATCCACTTGCAGAAAAATATAAAGAGAGTCTGAATATAAAAAAGAGCCAAATACTGAGCACTGTTTCCGTGAAAAACGGTGTGATGAGCGATGTGGTAACCTTTGAATACCGAGTTGTTAGATCTCATATAG
>DASRNC010000079.1:0-4211 GCA_035647595.1 Bacillota bacterium
TGCCCTGGACGTTGCTTACACAAACGACCTCATAGACTGCTTTTGTATAGTATCAGGCGATAGTGATTATACCCCCCTAGTCGGCAAATTAAAGACTATGGGTAAGTATGTACTGGGTATATCACGTTCTGAGGTTGCCTCTAATATATTCATCAAGGCCTGTAACGAGTTTATATTTCTTGAATCTGTTACAACGAGATCGGATATAAAAATATCAGAGGATGACGACTCATACAACGACTTAAGTGGATTAATGGATTTGCTAGAAAAGATTATAAGCGATCAGGCAGATGAAGATGGTACCATGTTTGTCAGCGAGCTTAAGAAGACCTTGCTTAGACTCAAGCCTGATTTCAGTGAGAAGAGCTACGGGCCCAATTCCTTTGGCAAGCTCCTAAATACACTAGAGAACAGGTACAGAAGGCTAGAGGTCTTTGGCGACCACAACTCCTTAAAGGTCAAGCTTGTCAATAAGAATAAGACGCAGGTAGGTGAGATAACAAAGACCAACTGGAAGACCGTAATGCAGGCCCACTTAAACAAGCTTAAAGACAATGGTTTCGAGAGGGTAAACCCTAGTATTATAAAATCAGAGCTTCAAAAGGATTATCCGGACTTTGACGAATACCAAATAGGATTTAGAAAGTTTAGTGACCTTATGAAGAACCTTGAGAAGGAAGACATAGTGGATATTGAGTTTAATGAAGCCAGGACAATGTTGATAAAGATAAAGTAGCAAACCAAACTGTACAGACTAAAAAATGCCTGCGGCCTATATATACTGCAGGCATAGTTTTATAATTTACTTACTAGCGAATAGGTCATTAACACTTGCAACCTATAACTTGCAATTAACGCTTGCTAATAAAGGAGGCGAGTTGTAGAATTAAGTGAAACAAAAGTAAATAAATAAAGCTCACGAGAGCTTCTCTGTTATAATGTTAATTAGCGAAAAAAACAGAAACGGAGAAGATCATGAGCTTAGTCTATTGTATCAGAACTCGACGCAAGGGTAAACATCTAACATTTGATGAACGTGAAGACATAGAGGCGCTAGTGAATAAAAATAATGCAGCGCCAAGGAAAGAGAAAATGAGCCAACGACAAATGGCTCGACGGTTAGGTATCAGTCCAGCTACAATAAGCCGGGAATTGAAACGTGGGAAGGTAATATTAAGAGATTCCCAATGGCGTGAGGTGGTTAGCTATTCGGCTATACAAGCCCAAAATAATTATGATGAGAAGGCAAGTGCAAAAGGGGTTCACCTGAAGATAGGTAAGAATTATGAACTAGCAAAAAAGATTGGGGATTGTATTACAAAGGAAAAGTATTCTCCTTACGCTACCATTGTGAAGCTTAAGGATGATCCCGACTATCAAAGAACGCCAATATCTGAACGAACGCTCTATAATTATATTGACCGGGAGTTATTACTCAATGTAACAAAAAAAGATTTGCCACGAAAAGGGAAAAGCTCAAGAAGGAAGTATACACGGGTGACTAGGCGAATTAAGGATGTAGACGCTAAGCGCATTGATGACCGCCCTAAGCAGGCGAATGAGCGTAGTAAACTAGGACACTGGGAAATGGATTGTATCGAATCTGGGCGAGGAAGAGGAAGGGCAAGCTTGCTTGTGTTGGTAGAGCGAAGGAGTCGCGAAGTGTTGTTATTTAAACTACGTTCTCAGACACAAAAAGAAGTTCAGCGTCAATTAGATCAATATGAAAAAAAGATAGGATTTAAGCGCTTTCATAAGAAGTTTAAGTCAATAACAGTGGATAATGGAAGTGAGTTTTTGGATTGGCGCAATTTAGAGACATCTTGTGTTAGCAAGCAAGGCGTGCCACGTACCCAAGTATACTACTGCCACCCTTACCATTCATGGGAAAGAGGAACGAATGAGCAGGTAAATGGCCACTTACGGCGCTTCATACCTAAGGGATGTGCAATAGCTAAATACAGCACGAAAGAGATTTTAGAAATTCAAGAATGGCTAAATAGTTATCCACGCAAAGTATTAAATGGGAAAAGTGCAAGTGAAGTTATTCGAGAAGAAAAATGGAGTGCCTAGGCAGACGTAAGAAATCGCTCCTCCCCTAGGGGAGGAGAACAGAAGGACTTCGTATGACGGTTAATTTTAACAGAGCGAAAAGTGTTTCACTTTAACTTGCAATTAGCGCTTGCTAATAAAGGACAATATTTTATTGCCTTTGAACCAGTATCGTGCTATACTAGAAAATCGATACGTCCTTGCTCTGATTATAAAATCAGGGCCATAGTCCAAGAGGAGGTGAAAGACATTGAATAAGTATGAATGCATTTATGTAATTAGACCCACCGTTGAAGAGGAAGGCGTCAAGGCTTTAATTGAAAAATTCAGCAACCTTATCACCGAACAAGGCGGAGAGGTGACTACTGTGGATGAGTGGGGCAAGAGAAGACTTGCCTACCCCATAGATGACCTTAATGAAGGTTACTATGTGCTTAAAAACTTCAACGCTGCACCTGAATTACCCCAGGAGCTTGAGAGGATATTCAGGATTACAGATGACATCATTCGGTTTATAACCATAAAGATAGATGAATAAAAAAGGTTGGTGTCACTTATGATAAACAAAGTAGTTTTAGTAGGACGTTTGACCAGGGATCCAGAGCTCAAATCAACACAGAGTGGTATTAGCGTTACCACCTTCACTCTAGCTGTAGAGAGAAACTTTACTAATCAGCAGGGCGAGAGAGAGGCCGATTTCATACCAATAGTAACTTGGCGTGGATTAGCAGACACCTGTGCAAAATACCTGGCCAAGGGGCGGCTGACGGCTGTTTCCGGACGTATGCAGGTCAGGAATTATGAGACCCAGGAGGGTCAGAGACGTTATATTACTGAGGTTGTGGCGGATGAGGTTCAGTTCCTTGAGTGGGCTCAGCCAGATAGCAATTCAGGCTATGAGAGATCCAACCAGGCTGACCAGCCTAACCAAGCCCCAGCTAAGGGGCCACAAAACACAGGCTTCCAGCCCATCGATGATGACGATGATGAGCTCCCATTTTAATTAAGTAAGGAGGTAAGAGTATGTCCGAAGGTGGAAATAGAAGACATAGAGGCAGAAGGCCAAGAAGGCGAATATGTACTTTCTGCGTAGACAAGATTGTCCATACAGATTATAAAGATGTAGCAAAGCTAAGAAAGTTTATCACTGAAAGAGGAAAAATCCTTCCGAGAAGGATTTCAGGCAACTGTGCCAAGCATCAGCGCCAGGTAACAAGCGCAATCAAGCGGGCACGCCACATAGCATTACTACCCTATTCTTCAGAATAATACCAAAACCGTTCCATGATATAAAGGGACGGTTTTCTAATCTGGATAAAACCGCATGAATAGCCATTTTAGCGCCCTTAATACAGCTTTTGTCGCATTGACAATCCCATACAATCCATATACAATTGAGACTATAATCGGGCTAGAAACATCACCATTTTTAAGCGAAAGGTGGTTTATTATAAAAGTGGCAAAAGAAAAAGAATTTGATATTGCTAAAAATGTCCGGTTGGTAGAATGGTTGAAAAGTGAGTTGCTCACTTCGGTAGCAGAGCTTTTCAAAATGCTCTCTAGCAGGATCAAAGGCTCACAGGAGGCACTGGTGGATTGCATTGCTAGTATCATTGTGGCCTGCTATCTGTTGGGTAAACGTCTAGGCATCCAATTTGAGGCCATCGACCGAAAGGTAGAGGGCAAGATAAGATTGGGAATAATAGAAGAGCACGACGTTGAAAAGGACTTCGGCGATTTATCTGAGTTGAGCAGGCATATGAAGGAAGGTAGAGATTAGGTAGAGGTGTTTTTTATATGGACTCGCGATTAAGAGGCGTTTTTGTTAGCATACTGACAGGTATAGCTACAGTAATAGCTGCAATTTTACTCTCCGGCTTACCAATACTTAATATGTTAGTATTGGTTTTTCCTATACCATTTATTGTTATCGGAGTTAAAAGGGATATCCTACACGGATATTTGTCCTTGGCTGCGGCTATCGCCCTACTGAGCCTGATGGCAGGTCCGGTAGCAGGAGTATTTCTACTAGCCTTAACCCTACTGCCTATAGGGGGCATCGTTTATGCACTCAAAAAAAGACTTGATTTATTTGAAAGCTCTGTCCTATCCTGCATCAGTGTGCTTGCTTCCATATTTTTATTTATACAAGTATATTC
>DASRNC010000080.1:0-3085 GCA_035647595.1 Bacillota bacterium
GCTTTATAGAATGTGATATTTCCGACAAGGCCAAGCTCAATGGGGTATTTAAGGACTACAAGCCTCATATAGTTGTAAACCTTGCTGCCCAGGCGGGGGTTCGCTATTCTATAGAAAACCCGGATGTATACATACAGAGCAATTTAATCGGCTTTTACAATATCCTAGAGGCCTGTAGGCGTAACCCTGTAAAACACCTTGTCTATGCCTCCTCCAGCTCTGTTTATGGGGCAAATAAAAAGGTGCCTTTTGAGGAAGGGGATTTTGTGGACAACCCTGTTTCCCTATATGCAGCAACTAAAAAGTCCAATGAGCTCATGGCCCATACCTATAGTCATCTTTATAATATACCCGCTACAGGCCTGAGGTTCTTTACCGTCTATGGTCCTATGGGCCGGCCTGATATGGCATACTTCGGCTTTACCGACAAGTACTTTAAGGGTGAGCCCATCAGGATATTTAATAATGGAGATTTTGACAAGGACTTGTATAGGGACTTTACCTATGTGGATGATATAGTTGAGGGGATGGTCAGGCTTTTGGACAATCCACCTGCCAAGACGGAGAAGGCCGTAGGACACAGGGTCTACAATATCGGTAACAACTCGCCTGAAAAACTCATGGTCTTTATAGGAGCCCTTGAAAAGGCTTTGAGCCAGGCCCTGGATAGGGATGTCGAGTTTGAAAAGATTTATGAGCCTATGAAGGCGGGGGATGTGCCTGCCACCTATGCAGCTACCGACAAGTTGCAGGAGGCTGTGGGCTTTAAGCCCTCCACCTCAATCCAGGAGGGCCTGCAAAGGTTTGCTGACTGGTATGTGGATTACTATGGTGTTAAGTGAACTCGCCACTTATAGAAGTGGGCGTCTTGACCTAGGATAAAGAAAAAGGAGAGATCCATTTGAATGTTGTAGTAGTAGGAGCAAGTAGAGGACTGGGCTATAGCTTAGTCGAAAAATTTTCCCAGGAAGGGCACAGGGTTGTTGCAGGTGTCCGTGATATAGAAGACCAAAGACTGAAAGACCTTATGCAAACCTATAGGGGCATCAAAATAATGCATATGGATGTTATCGATGAGGAGTCAATGAAGGCTGCAGGTGACCAGCTTGGCAAGGATGGCTTTTCCATTGATCTTTTGATCCACAATGCAGGTATAATACTGGCCGGTGATGTAGACCATGACCTGCCAGGAATTTCTATAGGGGACTTTAGGAAGACCCTAGATGTCAACACGACAGGGACGGTAATTGCCGTTAAATACCTATTACCCCTTGTGAATAAGGATGGGTCTGGCCAGGTATTTTTGATTACATCGGAGGCTGGGAGCATGACCCACTCGGGGTCTACTATGGCAGCCTACTCCATATCAAAGGCTGCCCAAAACAAGACTGCATTTGTCCTAAAAGCCGCCCTTGAGGATAGGTATAGGGTGCTAGCTATACATCCGGGACGGATGAAAACCGATATGGGGGGCGACCATTCTGAGATAGAGCCAGAGGAGTCTGCCGAGGGCATTTATAAGTTAGCCACCGGCATAAAGAAAATCAAGGAGGGCTCATCCATCTTTATTAACTACAAGGGTGAGGAAATGGTCATATAGGATAGGGCCTTAAGATTTACTAAGGGAGCTTAAAAATCAAATGGTTTATAGGAAGGGACCTGGAGGTAATTGTAGATGATTAAGAAGGCAGTTATACCCGCAGCGGGAATGGGTACGAGAATGTTACCCCTGACAAAGACCCAGCCAAAGGAAATGCTGGCCCTAGGACGCAAGCCCTGCATACAATACATAGTTGAAGAGCTGGCCAGCGTTGGGATTGAACAAGTATTATTCGTGACAGGCCACAATAAAAGGTCGATAGAAGACCACTTTGACAAGGACAATGAATTAAACAGCATGCTTTCTCTGAGTGGCCAAAAGGAACTTTTAGAGGAGCTAAAGTTTGAAGATATGGATGTTAGCTTTTTCTATACAAGGCAAAGCATCCCCGCAGGCCTTGGACATGCAGTCAGCTGTGCCAAGGACTTTGTTGGCAATGAGCCTTTTGTAATAGCCTTGGGTGACTCGATAATTTACTCTAAGGAAAACAAAATATTGCTCCAAAGAATGATAGAGACCTATGAAGAGGAAAAGGATTCCTTTGTTATTGGGACCCGAAATGTAGCTTTGGAAACAGTCCATAGGTATGGTATTATAGAGCCAAGTGGAGAGTCGAAAAACGGAATAAGCAAGATAAAAGACTTGATAGAAAAGCCATCTATGCAATCTGCACCATCTACTCAAGCCGTTGCAGCTAGATACATTATGCCTGGCAGGATATTTGACGCCATAGGTAGGACCAGCCCGGGTACAGGAGGAGAGATCCAGCTGACTGATAGTATCCGCCTCCTACTTAAAGAGGGTTGCCAGGGCTATGCTGTTAGCTTGAGCAATAGGGAAAAGCGATATGATATAGGAAACTTTCAATCCTACTATGAAGCCTTTTTGGATTTTGCCCTAAGGGACGAAAAGTATGGATACCAATTAAAGCAATATATAATACAAAGGCTTCAGCTATAAACTTAAGGATAAATCGGGGGTATAAAGCATGATAAAGGCATCAGCACCGGGCAGGGCTGGTATTATAGGCAATCCTACGGACGGCTATGGTGGTTCCATGATAGCATGCTCAATTAAGAATAGGGCCTATGCCACAATTGAGCAAGCCGATGACCTCATAATAGAAAATGAGACGGGCAGGGTAGTCCTTAAATGGAAAAACGATTTTGACAATAGGGGAGACTATTTTGATGTAGTCAGGTCTGTCCTCCGTTATTATAGACTCTATGATTTAAAGGGAAGGATAAGAACCTCAACGGATATACCTGTCCAGGCTGGCCTTGCTGGCTCTACAGCAATATTGTCCTGCGTTTTGGCTGCAGTTAGCGCATATGCAGGTATCAACCACCATAGCTACCAGCTAGCGGAGGTAAACCGGTCGATTGAGCTAAACTTTATGAAGTGTCATTGCGGTTATCAGGATGCCTATATGACTACCTTTGGTGGTCTTAATTATCTTGATTTTAGGGGCAAGGAATACTATAG
>DASRNC010000081.1:0-7898 GCA_035647595.1 Bacillota bacterium
CATTTTCTGATATACAAATGATAGTTTATTCTTTATTATTAGTTCTAATTATGATTTTCAGACCCGGAGGTATAATGGGTTCTAATGAAATATCGATTGCCATGGTTGGTAACTGGCGAGAAGGCATAACTACAAGGGCAAGATCAATCCTAGGCAGAAAACAAAATAGGCCAGATACAAAGGAGGATTTGGATAATGACTTTGCTAAAGATAAATAAACTAACCAAGTCCTTTGGAGGCTTAACAGCAGTATCAAATGTGAATATGGATATAGACAAGGGTGAATTGGTTGGTTTGATAGGGCCAAATGGTGCAGGCAAGACAACTGTTTTCAATCTTCTTACAGGAGTATACCGACCCACCCATGGCACTATACTACTAAATACCGGTAGTGAGGAAGTAGCCTTACAGGGCAGCAAGCCACACAAAATATGTGCTAGGGGAGTAGCAAGGACCTTTCAAAATATTAGACTTTTCAAGGAGTTAACGGTACTTGATAATGTCCGTATAGCTATACATCAAAACGTAGATTATGGGTTACTAGCAGGATTCCTACATTTACCAAAGTATAAGCGGGAGGAAGAGACCCTTATAGAAAAAAGTATGGAACTACTAAAGATATTCAACCTGGCAGATAAAAGGGATGAATTAGCTAGGAACCTTCCCTACGGAGAGCAGCGTCACCTGGAGATTGCCCGTGCACTGGCTACAGAGCCCAAGCTCTTGCTCCTAGATGAACCTGCTGCAGGCATGAACCCTGCAGAAACAACTCAGCTGGCCGGTATTATTAGAAAGATTCAAGACTTGTTTGGTTTGACAATACTACTGATTGAACATGATATGTCCTTGGTAATGAAGATTTGCGAGCGCATTTATGTACTGGATTTTGGTATGGTTATAGCCAAAGGAAGGCCTGACGAAATAAGGAAAGACAAGCAAGTTATTAAGGCATACCTTGGAGAGGGTGTTGTTGATGCTTGAGGTTACTAATTTAAACGTATATTTCGGAGTCATCCATGCAATAAAGGGTATTTCACTAACAGTCAATGAAGGCGAAATAGTAACCTTGATTGGTGCAAATGGTGCTGGAAAAACAACTACACTAAGGACCATTTCAGGCTTGATAAAGCCAAAAACAGGAGACGTTTCCCTGCATGGGGTTAAGATAACTAATATGCCTGCAAAGGATAGGGTGAAGAACGGGATTGTCCATGTGCCTGAGGGCCGACGTGTATTTGCAGATATGACAGTTCTGGAGAACTTAGAGCTTGGTGCATACCTTCGGAGAGACAAGTCTATCAACCAAGATATAAAAAAAGTGTATGAACATTTCCCTGTACTTTTTGATAGGAGGAGACAATCTGCTGGTACACTTTCAGGAGGAGAGCAGCAGATGCTTGCTATAGGGCGTGGACTAATGAGCAAACCAAAGATTCTTTTTCTGGATGAGCCTTCAATGGGCCTTGCACCATTGCTAGTCCAGGAAATATTCAGTATAATAAAGAGTATAAATGCAACTGGTACAACCATTTTCCTAGTAGAACAAAATGCAAATATGGCACTTCAGATAGCAAATCGAGCATATGTATTGGAAAATGGATCAATTAAGATAAGCGGGACTGGTAAAGACTTAATGCAAAGTGACGATATAAGGAAGGCATATTTAGGGGGTTGAGCGAATGTTTGTTAAGAATAAGATGACAAGAAATCCACACACAATTTCACCTGACTACACAATACCAGATGCTCATGAGACTATGATGCAGCATGGTGTCAAGAGATTACCGGTTATGAAAAACGGAAGGCTCATTGGGATTGTTTCAAAGGAAGACATACAATCGGCATCGCCCTCAAAGGCCACCTCCCTTAGCGTAGGGGAGATAACTTATTTGTTGGCAAAGACTAAAATAAAGCATGTGATGTCTAAAACTATAATAACGATATCACAGAATGCGCTTTTAGAAGAAGCTGCAACCCTTATGAGGGATCAAAAGGTGGGATTCCTACCTGTAGTCGAGGACGGTAAAATGGTTGGAGTTATTACTGAAAGTGATATCTTCGATTCATTTATTGAGCTATTGGGTTTTAGGGAGCAGGGGACTAGGCTGACAATAGAGGCCGTAGATGAACCCGGTATAATGTCCAACCTCACTAGCATAATAAGTAAATTTGGAGCCAATATAAGCAGGGTCGCAGTATACAGAGGCCAGCATGGCAAAAGTGCAATAGTTGTTGGGATCAATTCTATGGATACTGGCGAAATAGAAAAATCAATCGAAGATAATGGCTTTATTATCCTTCACAAGCTCCAAAACAAATAGGGCCAGCAAAGCAATTAAAAAGCCGCCAATGTGCGGCTTTTTATATTTATCTTCCAAGCCAATTAATTTAAGCAATTAAAATGTAGACCAACTATAAACATAATTAAATAAGCATATAATTATCTTGTTAAAATAGAAGTTGGCCTATACAATTATAATATTGAAATGTAAAGGAGTTTGGTAATTATGAAAGTATTAGTGACCGGTGGGGCTGGCTATATCGGTAGCCACACTTGTGTTCAATTATTAAATGAGGGCTATGAAGTTGTTGTAGCTGACAACCTAAGCAACAGCAAAGAAGAGGCACTCAAAAGGGTAGAAGAGATTACAGGCAAGGGCATGAAGTTTTATTGCATTGATGTATGTGATAAGGACAAAGTGAGGCAAATATTTAGGGAGCAGTCAATAGAAGCTGTCATTCATTTTGCTGCATATAAGGCAGTAGGTGAATCTGTTTCCAAGCCGCTTTCCTATTACCACAACAATCTTTTATCAGCAATAAATATTATCGAGGTTATGAAGGAGCATGAAGTAAAAAGCTTTGTATTTAGTTCATCTGCCACAGTTTATGGTCAGCCCAAATCAGTACCAATTACAGAGGAATTCCCCCTATCTGCAACAAACCCCTATGGTTATACAAAGCTTATGATAGAGCAGATATTGCATGACACTTACCTAGCTGACCCATCAATGAATCTAGCCATTCTTAGATATTTCAATCCAGTAGGCGCCCACGAGAGTGGTATGATTGGAGAGGACCCAAATGATATACCAAACAATCTTATGCCATATATTTCACAGGTAGCTATAGGCAAACTAGAAAAGCTCCAAGTATTCGGGAATGATTATGATACTGAGGATGGTACAGGAGTTAGAGATTATATACATGTAATAGACCTGGCAGATGGCCACATAGCAGCCTTGAAGAAGCTCAAAGAAAACTGCGGTATAGTTACTTATAATCTTGGCACGGGTATAGGTTATTCGGTGTTGGATATGGTCAATGCCTTTGAAAAAGCTTCTGGGAAAAGTATAGCTTATGAGATTGTCAATAGACGGCCTGGGGACATTGCCATCTGTTATGCTGACCCTACATATGCATTAAATGAGCTAGGCTGGGAGGCTAAATTTGGATTGGAGAGAATGTGTGAAGATACTTGGCGCTGGCAGAGGCAAAACCCTAATGGATATTAGGCATTTACTAGCATTGACATAAGCCAAATAAATACAGATAAAAAACATAAATGCTCTCAGCAAGTCTAATTGTGATCTTGCTGAGAGCATAGTCTTATAAACCTTTATTTAATAATAAGATATACAATCGTATTATATTAGGTCTTTTGATCCATTTTCGCCACTGATAGCATGAGTTTTATTCGATTTTCCTGGTTAATTCTTGTAGCACCAGGATCATAGTCAATTGCCACTATATTGGCACTTGGGTGGTTTTCCCTGATTTTTCTTATCATACCCTTGCCCACGATATGGTTTGGCAGACAACCAAAGGGCTGTACACATACTATATTTTCATAACCTGTCGATACTAGCTCCAACATTTCCGCTGGTAATAACCAGCCTTCACCCATTTTATTGCGGCTACTGACATAGCCCTTTACCAAAGACTTTATTTCATCAAATGAGGCTGGTGGGTTAAACTCAGCACATGTTTTAACAGCATCTATCATCATATTTTGCAACTTAACAAGATATTTTTTAACTGGTATTGACATTATTCCTTTTAAAATTTTCACACTGTACTTTTTGGTATCGGTTATTCCGTTATCCACTACGTAGAGTATAAAGTCCAAAAGCCCTGGAATAAAAATCTCTGCACCTTCACTAAGGAGAAATTCCTCAAGATCGTTATTACCAAGCGGCGCGTACTTCATATATATTTCACCAACTATGCCAACCTTTATTTTTTCTGTTCTTTTCATTGGTATGTTGGAGAAGTCAGAGACTATATTTACTAGGTCTTGCTTCACTTTTTTATTCCTTACTATAGCTTTGCCACTAAGCTCACTACATATTTTATCAGACCAATCCTTAACCAACTTATCACTATCGCCCTTATTTATTTCGTATGGCCGGGTCTGATTTGATAGGAGCATCAGTAAATCACCATAGATTATTGCATGTGCCAGTTCTATAATAAGACCTAAGCTTAACTTAAAGCCTGGGTTTTTTTCCAGGTCTGAAGCATTAAATGATATTACAGGTACATGGCCAAGGTTATTCTTTTTTAGCGCCTTCCTAAGCAGGTGTATGTAGTTGGAAGCACGGCAACCTCCACCTGTTTGCGTTATTATTAGTGCAGTTTTGTTAATATCATACTTGCCGTTTTTAAGTGCATCTAAAAATTGACCTATCACGAGGAGTGCAGGGTAGCAGGTATCATTGTGTACGTTTTGTAGACCTTCATCAATTATTGCTGAGTGCTCTGTTTCTAAAAGCTCAACCTTGTACCCATACTTGATGAGTATATCTCTAAAAATCCTAAATTGTATTTTCATCATCATAGGGCAAAGTATAGTATAGGTTTTTTTCATTTCTTTTGTAAAAATCACTCTATCATCATCTTCATATTGAAATTTGCTTTGCATTTTAGCTCCTTCCCTGTAGCTGTGTGGCAGCTACAAGACTACGTAGCCTTATACGGGCAGCGCCGAGATTGCTAATCTCGTCTATCTTTATTTGGGTATAAAACTTAGAATTATTTTCTAAAATATCTCTTATCTCGTCAGTAGTTATGGCGTCAAGACCACATCCAAAAGAAACTAGCTGTACTAGCTGTATATTGTCGTGTTTACAAGCATATTTTGCTGCAGCATAAAGTCTAGAATGATAAGTCCATTGGTTGAGTACTTTCAAATTAAACTTGTCTACCTTATGGCTAACACAATCCTCTGAAATAACGACTAGTCCAAGTGAATTAACAAGCTGGTCCATTCCATGGTTGATTGCAGGATCGATATGATAAGGCCTTCCTGCAAGTATAATGACTTGATGACCTTGCTCATTAGCCATCTCAATTGCCCTTCGGCCATATTCCCGTATATCCTCCATGTGTTTATTTTGGGCCCTGAATGCTAGCTTGATGCCCTGCCTTGTCACTTTACGAGGTACTCCAAACTCATTGTAGAAAAAGTTTGAAATATCCTTGATAAAGTTTCTTGGATTTTCAGGGTTGAAATAAGGTTTTGAAAATTTCACATCTCTAAGTTTGCTGATATTTGCATCTAGTAGCTCAGGATAATAGGCTACTATTGGACAATTATAATTATTGTCGCCCAGGTTTTCATCGAAATTGTAGGGCATACAAGGATAGAATATTCTTCTTATCCCCATTTCTAGTAGCTGCTTAATATGACCATGCATTAGCTTCGCAGGATAACATATTGTATCAGAAGGGATGGTATGTTGTCCCTTAAAGTAGGTTTCTCTTTTGGAGATCCCTGATATAACCACCTCAAACCCCATATGGGTAAGGAGCCTATGCCAAAATGGGAGGTTCTCATACATATTTAGGCCAAGTGGGATGCCGATTTTTCCGAGAGGGCCGGGTTTGGATTCAAGCCTTTCTAGCAGGCCTAGCTTATGGCTGTAGATATTGGGGAGTGAATTTCCCCCCTTGTTTCCCAGTGGTGTTTCACATCGGTTGCCTGATATATATCTGTCACTATTATTGAATTTGTTGACGGTAAGGCTGCAGTTATTGGTGCAACCCCTACAGATTACACCTCTAGATGTATGGGTAAAGTTCTTTACAGCACTTTCTGAAAGAAGTGTTGACTTGGCCTTGTCCAATGACATTGCATATAAGGCTGCACCAAAGGCACCCATAAGCTCCGAAATGGATGGTCTTGTTACGTTTTTTTTGATTTCAACTTCAAAACTCCTAAGTATAGCATCATTTAATAATGTCCCACCCTGAACTACTATATTGTCACCAAGCTTGCTTGGGTCGTTTATACGTATTACCTTGTACAGGGCATTTTTAATAACGCTAACTGCTAAGCCAGCAGCAATATCTCCAATACTTGCCCCATCCTTTTGGGCTTGTTTTATTGAGGAATTCATAAAAACAGTGCACCTAGAACCTAGGTCCACAGGATGCTTAGCCAAAAGTGCAAGGTCAGCAAATTTTGATATATCAAAACCAAGGGATTGGGCACATGTATCAATAAATGACCCACAACCGGATGAACATGCTTCATTTAACATAATAGAGTCAATGGACTTATTTTTAATCTTGAAACACTTTATGTCCTGACCACCAATATCCAATATAAAGTCCACTTTTGGGTTGAAAAACCGAGCCGCATAATAATGCGCCACTGTCTCTACTAGATTACCGTCTAGGTGGAATGCTCTTTTAATGAGCTCCTCTCCATAGCCGGTAGAAGCGGATGCTTTTATATTTATCCTATTGCCGCATAAATCATATATTTTGGACAGCTGCTCCTTGACTAGAGGTACAGGCTCGCCAAAGTTTGACTTATAATATGTATATAGAATCTCACCCTCAGGTGTAATTAATACTAGTTTTAAGGTCGTAGAGCCTGCATCTATACCAAGATAAGCATCCCCACTATAGGTATTTATATCTATGTGTTTTGCCTTGCTTTTACTATGTCTTTCTGTAAAGTCCTCATATTCCTTATCAGAAGTAAATAGGGCTGGCAAGCTACCATCGGTTTCCCTAGATGCAGCAGACTTGTTTATGCGGTCTATTATTTCATCATATGTCTCTGTTTTCATATCTCGGCTGTATAATGCCGCCCCAAGGGCAATGAAATACTCGGAATTTTCAGGTAAGATAGCCTCTTCATGGGTCAATTTAAGGGTTTCTTTAAAGCGGTCCCTAAGTCCCTCCTGGAAAGTAAGTGGGCCTCCCAAAAACGCAACACGGCCCTTTATTTCTCTGCCCTGTGCTAGTCCACCTATTGTTTGGTCTACAACTGCCTGGTATATACTAGCTGAAATATCTGTTTTGTTAGCGCCCTGGTTCAGCAATGGCTGTATATCAGACTTAGCAAAAACTCCGCATCTGGAGGCGATATTGTATATTTTTTTATGATTGGAGCTAAGAGTATCTAACTCTTCCAAGGATACTCCTAAAAGTACAGCCATCTGATCTATGAATGCTCCTGTACCTCCTGCACAGCTGCCGTTCATTCTCTCCTCAGTACCACCTGTCAGAAACAATATCTTCGCATCTTCTCCGCCTAGCTCAATTACGACATCTATATCGTCATAATAATGCTCTATGGCTATCCTAGTTGCGAATACTTCTTGAACAAACTCTAATCCTGCGGCTCTTGACATACCATATCCCGCAGAGCCTGTTACTGCCAACTTTATTTGACTATTTGATAGAAGGTGACTAAGCCCTTCTAGTAGTTCCTTGGCAGACTCTCTTACTCGTGAATAGTGTCTTCCATAGTGCTTGTAGACAATATCTAAATTTTTGTTTAGTACAACTACTTTTATTGTAGTTGAACCTACATCGATACCAATGTATAATTGTTGCACCTTATCACCTGCTGTATATATTTATATCATCAAATTATATTA
>DASRNC010000082.1:0-5340 GCA_035647595.1 Bacillota bacterium
GGTATAATTGATATAATGAATGTGCTTAAATAATTACATACCAAGGCGAAAGGGAGAGATTTATGATTAAATATGGCTTTAATTTCCTATGGATGTTTATCTTTAGCGAGTCTGGTCCTGAACAGGTTAATGAAAAGGAACTTGATTTTCTAGCTGAAACAGGCTTTAACTTCGTTAGAATCCCAACCGACTATCGTTTTTGGACAAAGGACTTTGACTATTTTCACCCTGATGAAGATGTATTTTTATCTATTGATACATACTTAAAAGCATGTACGGACAGAGGTCTGCATATGTGTTTAAACCTACATAGGGCGCCAGGTTATTGTATTAACAACAATGAATTAGAAAGAGATAACCTATGGACAGACAAGATTGCTCAAGATGCATTTATTTTTATTTGGGAATTGTTTGCCAAAAGATATAAGGGTATACCAAGTACTTTGCTGAGCTTTGACCTAGTCAATGAACCAGCCAACATTGAAGAATATGGCTTAACTAGAGATAATCATGAAGATTTAGTTAGAAGGACCACAGATGCTATATGGGCAATAGATCCAGATAGAGAGGTTGTTATAGATGGGCTTGGTGGTGGAAATATTGCTATGCCAGAGCTGGCTGACTTGGACGTTGTACATAGTGGCAGGGGCTACCAACCAATGCCATTGACCCATTATAAGGCTGGATGGTGGGATAATGGGGGATACGATGCCCTACCTGCCTATCCAGGCATGAACTGGGACGGTATTGTATGGGACAAGGCTGCGATTAGAGAATACTACAAGCCCTGGAGGCAGGTACAAGAGCTCGGTGCCAAGGTGCATATAGGTGAGTTTGGATGCTATGACAAGACACCTAATGATGTTGCCCTAAAGTGGTTTGAGGATATTTTAAGCTTGTACAAGGAATTTGAATGGGGCTACTCATTGTGGAACTTTAAAGGATCCTTTGGAATTGTTGAGCATGGCCGTCCTGGGACCCAATACGAGGATTACAAGGGACTCAAGGTAGATAGAAGGCTAGTTGAGCTATTACTAGAAAACAGAGTTAAATAGATATAGCCTAGTATAAAGGGTCTATGAAAACCATATACGGTTCTCATAGACCCTTATTTATGTCCTAGTCCCATTATAGCTATTCCCTAAAAAGATCAGCTGTGGGATGTATTAACTTGACCTATTTCACCAACAAAAAGGTGGTTTCTTGGGACTAACCGACTATTAAAAGCTACTTTGAATAGGCCTTATAGTTTTCTTCTAGCTTTTCATCAGTTAGTGTATCCATCAAATAATCAGCAAATTCACCGCTGGTTGCACCAGTGTCACGACCAGTAAGGACTAGCCTTTTTTCAAACTGTCCGCAAATATCCAGAGCCATTTGGAGTTTTTCGGCTTCCTTGGCATAGCCTATATGATCCAATAGCATACCAGCGCCTCTGATAATACTGCTAGGATCAGCATATTGACCACGGCCTTCGTCTACCATTCTAGGAGCTGACCCATGGATTGCTTCAAACATGGCATAGCGTTTTCCAATATTGGCACTGCCGGCTGTTCCGACTCCACCTTGAAATTCGGCTGCCTCATCTGTTAAGATATCACCATATAAATTGGGTAATACCATGACCTTAAAGTCTGTGCGTCTTTTTTCATCAATTAGCTTTGCTGTCATAATATCTATGTACCAGTCGTCCCATTCTACATCTGGATAGTCTTTGGCTATTTCCCTGGCTAGGTCTAGAAATTTACCATCAGTAGTCTTAACAACATTGGCCTTGGTTACAACAGTTAGCTTATTCTTTCCGGACTTGCTAGCGTAGTCAAAGGCTGCCTCGATAATACGGTTTGTGCCCTCGTGGGTTGCTACCGTAAAGTCCAGCGCCAGGTCATCATTTACATGTATACCATCACTACCGAGCGCATAAGCTCCCTCAGTATTTTCTCTATAAAATGTCCAGTCGATTCCTTCTTCGGGTACACGGACTGGCCTAACATTTGCAAATAGATCAAGTTCCTTGCGCATGGCAACATTGGCACTTTCAATATTTGGCCATGGGTCTCCTGCTCTTGGTGTAGTAGTAGGGCCCTTTAGTATGACATGACATTCCTTGAGCTTAGCTAAAATATCATCAGGTATGGCCTTCATCTGCTCCGCCCTATTTTCAATAGTTAGTCCTTCGATAACCTTAAAGGTAACTTTTCCTTTTTCTAGTTCATCTTTTAATAGAAACTCTAGCACTCTTTGGGCCTGAGCGGTAATAAAGGGACCTATACCGTCCCCACCCACTATACCTATTACAATTGGCTTTAGACTGTTATAGTCAATAAATTCTGTTTGAGCTTTCATTTTCTCTATCCGAGAAAATTGTTGCTCTAATATCTCACCAAGATGTTCTTTTGCTCTTTCTATGGCTTCTTGATTATTCATATGTAACCTCCTCTAGTAATAAGCTTTTCCTAAGTCAACATTATATAACATAAACCAAATACAAACAAATTACAAGGCAATCATATAGCTTATATTCCTATTAGAATTTGGGTTTCACCAGGTAAACACTAAAAAATATCTTGCAAAACGTTCCTTAAGTGATATAGTTTATCCAACACCTTTAAAAAGTATATTAGGAGATAATCATATGGATGATTTAAGCTTAGTGTTTCCAACAAAGGACCATGAGAGTAAGGCTTTTGAATATATAAAAGAGTTTAGAGAACATAATACCGACACAAATGGTATGGGGGGAGAGTACCGGCTCATACATATTTTCTTTTTAGACAACCAGACACTAAAATAATTGGGATGATAAATATTCCTCATAATCTGTGACAAAGTAAACACTGCATCTGGAAAGATAATTCAAAATAATGGAGGGGTCTTAGAAGACGAAAGATATAGCGAGTTTTATTCTGAGGTGATCCAGCGATATTGGATTGCATTATAAATTTGTGACCAAGGTTATTTGGTAATATAAAGAAGATACACTATACTTGTAGTGGTAGATAGTATTTTTATTAATTTAGTATATGGGAGGTCGTACAAAGTGGAATTTAAAGAATTAGTCAAAGGTAGAAGGTCAATCCGGAGCTTTGAGGATAGGCAGGTTCCAGACGAATTGTTATTGGAGCTTCTTGATATGGCCCGACATGCCCCTAGTGCAGGCAACTGCCAGCCATGGCATTTCTACCTTATAAAAAACAAGGAGACGCTAAGCCAATTACATAAAAGGGCATATGATAGGGATTGGTTTGCCAAGGCTCCTGTAGCAATAGTAGTGTGCGCAGACATCCCGGAGGTAGAAAAACGTTATATGGAAAGGGGACGTGACCTTTACTGTTATCAGGATACAGCAGCAGCTGTGCAAAATATATTGCTTGGGGCAAAGGATCTTGGTCTTGGGACCTGTTGGGTTGGCGCCTTTGACGAAGAGGCTTGTAGTGACCTCCTAAGCCTTGACAAGGATATGAGGCCGGTTGCCATAATCCCACTAGGTTATCCAGCAGGCGAGCCCGCTGCGCCAAAACGAAAGGCAATTGAGGATGTTGCAACCTTTATTGTTTAAAGTTTATCTATATAAGGCGCCTTGCTGAAATGATAGTAACAAGTGAGCTAGTTGGCCCCCCAACCAAGAGCAAAAAAATCCAGAATATATTATAAAGGGGATTATACAAATGGATGTAATAGATGCTATTCTAACAAGGCGGAGCATACGTAAATTTACTGGGCAGCCTGTAACAGATGAGCAGCTTAATACTATATTAAGGGCTGGCTTCCATGCTCCCTCTGCTCACAACCGACAGCCTTGGGAATTCGTGGTGATAAAAAATAAGGATACATTTAAAAGAATTGCAAAGATGCATCCCTATGCAAAAATGCTGCTAGAGGCAGAGGTTTGTATTATAGTATGTGGTGATAAGGATAGACAATCAAAAACAGGCTTTTTGATAGAGGACTGTTCAGCAGCTATACAAAATATGCTCTTGGCTACACATGGCATTGGACTTGGGGCGGTTTGGTGTGGCCTTTATCCTGAAATACGTCTGACTAGGGGTATAAAGAGTATATGTATGCTACCAGTAAAAATAGTGCCTATAGGAATGATTGTTATTGGGCACAAGGGAGAAGAAAAAAAGAGTCTGGATAGATTTGATGAAGCAAAGATTCATTTAGAGACCTGGTGATATACATATGTTGTAGGCTTCTACGTCTAATGACATATAAGAAGAGACAAATGTAAGGAGGATGATATTTATGAAAGCTTACTATAAAAAGAAATCTATGAATAGTGTTATTTGCGTGATCATGCTAATTTCTATCATGCTGAGTAGTGTTGCTTGTTCAAATATCCTGCAAGATATACAAGCTGAGGATGTTACAGAGGGCATAAAGGCTGAGAATGTTGAAGGCAAGCACGTAGATGATAGTTTTAAAAGCAATGCTGCGGACTTTTCCATTGATTTGTTTAAAAGGTCCTATGATGATAAAGAAAACTCCTTAATCTCTCCACTTTCGGTTATGCTAGCCCTATCTATGACTGCAAATGGAGCGGATAAGAATACACTTAGGCAGATGGAGCAGGTGCTTGGCAGTGGCATACCACTAGATGAGCTAAACGAATACCTGTATGAGTACGTAAAAGGACTAGCAAGCGAGAAAAAATCCCAGCTGAATATTGCAAACTCTTTATGGTTTAGAGATAATGATAGCTTAAATGTTGACAAGGACTTTTTGCAGAGAAATGCCAATTACTACGATGCAGAGGTATACAAGGCTGCATTTGACAAACAGACATTAAATGATATAAACAATTGGACAGATGATAAAACCGATGGCATGATAGACAAGATAATTGATGAGATTAGCCCAGATGCTATTATGTATCTTATAAATGCCATAGTATTTGATGGTAAATGGGAGCAATCCTATGGAGACAATGATATAGAGGAGGGCAGTTTTACAACAATTGATGGCGATTCAAAGGAAGTAGAATTTATGAAATCGGATGAAGTCAAATTGCTAGGCGATGACAAGGCTATCGGCTTTATGAAACCATATGACAATAACCATTATAGCCTTGTTGCACTTTTGCCCTCAGAGGATATATCTATAGATGAATATATTAGTTCATTAACAGGAAAAGTCTTTACCGATATGCTAGACAATGCTAAAGAGGCCAGTGTAAAGGCATCTATGCCCATGTTTGAGTATGACTATGACATAGAGATGAAAAACTTATTAGTAGAAATGGGAATAGAGGATGCATTCTCAACCTATGCTGCAGATTTTACTAGGATGGCCAACTCTTCAATCGGTGATATTTATATAAGTGAAGTCCTACACAAG
>DASRNC010000083.1:0-2608 GCA_035647595.1 Bacillota bacterium
CAGCAAAAGCGATAAAGCTAATAAAGGACAATTTTGAAAACGGGTTGGCAGCTATCTTAAACTTGACAAGAGTATCAGCACCCTTATTTGTACGGCCTAAAACAGGATTAAATGACAATCTTACAGGGGTTGAAAGACCAGTTTCCTTCGAGGTAATAGGGATGGGTGGAGAAACTATAGAAATTATCCACTCCTTAGCCAAGTGGAAGAGAATGGCCTTGCAAAGATATGGCTTTGAGTATGGAGAAGGCCTATATACAGACATGAATGCTATTAGAAAAGACGAGGTTCTAGATAACACACATTCCATATATGTTGACCAGTGGGACTGGGAAAAAATAATATTAAAGGAAGAAAGAACAGAGGAGACCTTAAAGAAAGTAGTCAATAAGATTTACAAAGTATTTAAGGATTGTGAGGATTTAATCTTAAAAAGTTATTCCCATCTACATAGCCTACTACCTGATGAAATAAGCTTTATAACTGCCCAAGACTTGGAAGATAGGTATCCAGGACTAACAGCAGAGCAAAGAGAAGACGCTATCGCTAAGGAGAAAAAAGCAGTTTTCATAATGAAAATAGGAGGGCTTTTAGAATCAGGTACAAGGCATGATGTGAGAGCGCCTGACTATGATGATTGGGACCTCAATGGCGACATAATATTTTGGAACCCCATTTTACAGTCTGCCTTCGAGGTATCGTCTATGGGTATAAGGGTAGACGAAGTATCCTTAAAGAAACAATTAGCCAAAATGGATAGCGAGGAAAAAAGCAGTTTGCTTTTCCACAGACAAGTCCTCGAGGGAAAGCTTCCATATACAATAGGAGGCGGAATAGGACAATCAAGAATGTGCATGTTCTTACTTCATAAGGCTCATATAGGAGAGGTACATGCCTCAGTTTGGCCGGATGACATGGCAGAGGCCTGTAGCAATTCAGGCATAGAGCTTTTATAAGGAGAGACATATTTTAAGTAAGAGTCTTATTCCTCATCGAGGTCTGGCCTGGATAATGGTTTTTGTGCGGGACCCTCTATGACTTGTCCAGTATAGGTAAATCTAGACCCGTGGCAGGGACAATCCCATGTATGCTCAGCTGTGTTCCAAGCTAGCTCACAGCCCATATGGGTGCACTTAGTATCAACTACGAAGAGTTCTTTTTGCATATCACGGTAGGCACCATACTTTTTGCCATCTATCTCTATTATGCTAGCTTCACCTGGTAAAATGTTAGTCATCTCTGCTTTAGATAGCTTGCCCTTTATCAGCTGTGAAGCAACATTGGCATTTTCAGCTATAAATTTCCCTGCGGATACAATAGGGGTAAAGCGAGAGGGGCTGTATAGGTCTGACCAAGGGTTGTCTTCAGCTAAGACTAGGTCCTTTAAAACAAGAGCGGCAGTTGTTCCACTTGTCATACCCCACTTTCTAAAGCCTGTGGCCACATATATGCCAGAAGTCTTGGATGTTAAATTGCCTATATAGGGAACCTCATCCATAGTGGTGTAGTCCTGAGCAGACCAGCGATATGGAATATCCTTGACTGTAAAGGTTTCATTGGCTGTCTGAAGGAGATTCTTATAATGGGTGGCCGTATCTTGGCTTTGTCCCGTTTTGTGGTGGTCCCCACCTACTATAATCAGTTCTTCGCCATTTTCCATGGGCTGCGAGCGGAAGGACCTGGCAGGATCTTCAGCCGTAATGTACATTCCACCAGGGTAGTTTTCTTCTATTGTAAGGCCTAGTGCATAAGACCTATCCGGATAAGCTCTTGCGAAATACATACCATTTCCATCGTAGAAGGGGTAATGGCTAGCAATTACTATATTTGGCGCCATTATACTAAACCCATCGACTGTAACAATAGCATTTTTATTTTCTGTATTAATGTCAATAGCCCTTGTGTGTTCAAAGATGCAGTTACCACTATTAACAAGCTGATCAACCAATGCTAAAAGATATTTTGTAGGGTGAAATTGATATTGGTTGTCAAACCTTAGAGCGGCCTTTACATTAATGGGTAGGGGGATGTCCTCTAGGAGAACTGCGCTAAAGCCAAGCTTTTTTGCTAGCTCTGCTTCATCCTGGATTTTCTGGATATAATCAAATTTTTGAGTATAGACATAGGCAGGCTGTGAAATAAAGTCACAGTCAATATTTAGCTCGTTGACGAGAGAAGCTATGGCCATGATAGCAGCCCTGTTGGCATCAGCATGTTGAAGGGCTTTTTCAAATCCTAGCTTGGATTCTATTGTACTGTAAATTATGTCGTGCTGGGCTGTAACCTTTGCTGTTGTATGTCCTGTTGTGCCATGAAGAAGCTTATTGGCCTCTACAAGTGCCACCTTGAGACCATTTTGTGATAGCATAAAAGCTGTTGTTATGCCAACTATTCCGCCACCGACGATGGCAACGTCGACATTTATATCATCTTCAAGCGGTGGATAATCATCGAAACTGACCGAAGACAACCAATATGACTGGGGCGGTGTATTGAATTTATGGTCGCTTGTTTTTTTACTCATCTTCTTCCTCCTTAAGGGTACAATATAGGTTTATGATAAAGGCTAATCAGCCAATTATATTTTGATTTTCGGACTGTTAATAGT
>DASRNC010000084.1:0-3970 GCA_035647595.1 Bacillota bacterium
ATTATATATAAAAAATGTTCACGATCGGAGGAGAGTTTATGTCGCATAAATACGTATACCTTTTCAATGAAGGTAATGCGAAAATGAGAGAATTAATGGGCGGCAAGGGTGCAAACCTAGCAGAAATGATAAATTTGGGGTTACCAGTACCTCAGGGCTTTACAGTAACAACAGAGGCTTGCACGCGTTATTACAAGGACGGACAAAAAATAGCAGGAGAGATTGTAGACCAAATCTATGAGGCGATGGTAAAAACCGAACAAACAGCAGGTAAAAAATTTGGAGATTTGGAAGACCCTTTTTTAGTATCCATACGTTCTGGTTCAAGAGCCTCTATGCCAGGTATGATGGACACTGTATTAAACCTAGGACTAAATGATGATGCAGTAAAAGGACTTTCTAAAAAAACAAACAATAAAAAATTTGCCTATGACAGCTACCGCAGGTTTATCCAGATGTTCTCAGATGTAGTAATGGAAATAGAAAAAAAGCACTTTGATAAGATATTAGACAGGATAAAGACTGAAAATAATGTAGGCAAGGATGCTGACCTAACAGCCGAAAACCTCAAGGAAATAGTTGAGGGCTATAAAGAGCTGTTCAAGCAAATGAAGGGCGAGGAGTTTCCACAAGACCCCAAAAAGCAGCTACTAGCATCCATAGAAGCTGTCTTCCGTTCCTGGAACAATCCCAGAGCCGTAGTGTATAGAAGGATGAATAATATCCCGAGTGAATGGGGTACGGCTGTAAATGTACAGGCCATGGTATTTGGCAATATGGGCTCGGATTCAGGTACAGGAGTTGCCTTTACCCGTGACCCTTCTACAGGTGAAAATAAGCTATATGGTGAGTACCTGATGGATGCACAGGGCGAGGACGTAGTAGCCGGCATCAGGACACCCAATCCCATTTCACAGCTTCAACAGGTCAACCTTGAAGTTTACAAGGAGTTTGCTGAGTATGCGGAAAAACTAGAAAGCCACTATAAAGATATGCAGGATATGGAGTTTACAATAGAAAACGGCAAGCTCTATATACTACAGACCCGAAGTGGCAAGAGGACAGCTGCTGCAGCTGTAAAAATAGCAGTGGACCTTGTTAGTGAAGGACTTATAACAAAGGAAGAGGCCCTATTGAGTGTAGATCCTAATCAATTGGATGCCTTACTTCATCCAACCTTTGTTCAGAAGGCTCTTGACAAGGCTGACCCCATTGCCAAGGGGCTACCTGCATCTCCAGGAGCTGCCTTCGGTGCTGTATATTTTACTGCTGAAGCTGCAAAGGCTGCAGTAGACAATGGCAAAAAGGTTATACTTGTAAGAGAAGAAACATCTCCTGAGGATATAGAGGGTATGTATGCAGCAGAGGGTATATTAACAGCCCGCGGAGGCATGACATCTCATGCAGCTGTTGTAGCACGTGGAATAGGCACCTGCTGCGTAGCCGGTTGCTCTGAAGTAAGCATAAACTACAAGGATAAGGTCTTTGTAGCAGAGGGCAAGACATACAAGGAAGGCGACATGATAGCCTTAGATGGTAGTACGGGCTATGTCTATGGCGAGGTTATTGAAACTCAAGAACCAACCTTGACAGGTGACTTTAACACCATGATGCAGTGGGTTGACGAGTCTAGAAGCCTTGGCATTAGAACAAATGCTGACTCCCCCAAGGAGGCTAAACAAGCAGTTAGCTTTGGGGCAGAAGGCATTGGACTGTGTAGGACAGAGCATATGTTCTTTGATGCTGAGAGAATTCCCGCCTTCCGCAAGATGATTGTTGCAACTAACGAGGGTGATAGGAGAAAAGCACTTAGTACAATATTGCCAATGCAAAAGGCTGACTTTAAGGGTATCTATGAGGCTATGGAGGACAAGCCTGTTACAATCAGACTCTTGGACCCACCCCTACATGAATTCCTCCCCCATGAGGACAAGGATATTGAGGCCTTGGCAGGTGAACTAGGCTTGACATATGATGAGCTTAAATCAATAGTTGATGGCTTAAATGAGATCAATCCAATGCTTGGACACCGTGGTTGCCGTCTGGCAGTCACATATCCAGAAATTGCTGAAATGCAGACAAAGGCTATAATAGAGGCAGCCGTTGAAGTTAAAAAAGAGAAGGGCTATGACCTAGTTCCTGAAATAATGATTCCCTTGATTTGCGAGGTTAAAGAGCTAAGGTTTGTCAAGGATGTCATTATAAAAACAGCAGATGAAGTTATAAAAGAAAAGGGAGCAGACCTAAAATACTTAGTAGGTACCATGATTGAGATACCAAGGGCCTGCTTGACAGCCGATGAGATTGCTAAAGAGGCAGACTTCTTCTCCTTTGGAACAAATGACCTAACACAGTTGGCCTATGGCTTGAGTCGTGATGATGCTAGTAAGATTTTAGAGGACTATTACGAGGCTCAGATTTTCGAAGCAGATCCAACAGCCAGGCTAGATCGAATAGGCGTGGGTAAGCTGATGAAGATAGCAGTTGAATTAGGCAAACAGTCCAGACCCGATATTAAGCTCGGCATATGCGGTGAGCATGGCGGGGATCCATCATCAGTAGAGTTTTGCCACGAAATTGGCTTGGACTATGTGTCCTGTTCCCCATATAGGGTGCCGATTGCTAGGCTAGCGGCTGCCCAGGCAGCTATTATCGGAAAAGCCCAATCAAAGTAAGGCAAAAATAGTATGGGATGGTCTGAAACCTTATATACCATGGCTATAGAAAAACCTATATAGAATAGAGCAAGGGTATTGTCGATTACAACTACTAAGAGACAATGCCCTATTTTTTTATTGGAGTATCTGCAAAAAAAGGAGAGGCCTTATTAGACCTCTCCTTCAATACCGTATTGTCTTATTCTCATCGTCTAAAACAAGGAATTATGGGGTTGGAAAGATAACTGGACATTGAGGTGGCATTGCTGGGTTTGGACACTGCTCTGTTAGTAGGTCACGGGGTGAGCAGAAACTTGCGCCCAACTCAACTGTTGCTGGTGCCACAGATTGAATGCTCTGGCATATAGCGACCTCTAGCCCAAATCCTGTAATTACTTCGTCAACATCTGTGTTAATGACAGACAAACACGAAAAATTTGAAATCCTAACCACAAGAGTTGTTCCTGCAGGTGCACATAAATTCTCTGTTTCAAGAAATGTAAACGGAACAGGGTCAGTTGTTATAAGGAAAAGAGAGCCTGTTGCAGGATCTACCCCGGTAACCTCTAAAACAACGTACACAACTTTTGAAAACGTTACGCGTTGGAGTGTCACCAAAGTACCATTCACATCGAACTGTCGGTCTTCCCTAGGGGAGATCTCAGTTATGGCAACTTCAGTATTGGGAGGCAAGGGTGTGCCTTCGCTATCAGTTATAGTACATTGGGCTTCAACGTTTGTAGCATCTTCAGGTAAGTCAATGGGTAACTCATCAACAGGAATTATTGTTGATCCCGTTGACTGCTCGATGACCCAATCGTATACTTTATTTATATTTGCACATAAGTTTTCTTGATTAACACAATTGGTTTTAGAACTCATAATAACACTCTCCTATCAACATAGTATTTTCTAATATCATTCTATGCTTTTATGCAACTTCTGTGTGATGAAAATCTAGAATTGTTATCATGAAAACCCAAGGCTTTTCATAGAATACACTATAAAGTATATTTGAAAGTGGGTTATTCAATGTGGATGAAATAAATGGAAATCAAATAGAAATATTAGAGCGGCAAATTAACCAATATAAAGACGAGATTAAGGAAATTCACGAGAAAAATGATGAATATTTTAGGATTATGGATAACCTTAGTATAATTATAAACAGAAAACTTTGTGATGGTTATTCCAAAGACCGAAAGGATAAGACGAATCTTGATGAGTTTGTAAAGAAAGAGGATCTAGCTATAATACAAGATGCTTTAATAAGGGCGCAAGAAGAGATAGGGAAATTAAAAGCTCAACTCGAT